>JANOHP010000161.1:0-3836 GCA_031406575.1 Hyphomicrobiales bacterium | reverse complement strand
ATTCCAAAATCAAACGAATCCGGGATACACTCTGTCGGCATCGGGGTGTTCCATTCTCTCAGCTGAAGTCGTTGCAGCACAACAACTTTCGCTGAGTCGGCGCCCCGATGCGACTACCTATGTTGAGAAACGCGGGCTAGCGTCAGCGTATTGCGCCGTCGCGATTTCGACGTTGCCGACGGAACTCGCGGCATGGCGCAATACGCCAAGAGGGACGCTATTGCGCCCTTCGGGCGTTCCTCACACCAACCGGCTCTGCTCCACCGCCGCACCGATGAAGGACGCGAACAGCGGGTGCGGTTCGAAGGGGCGCGATTTCAGCTCGGGGTGGTACTGCACACCGATGAACCAGGGATGATCGGGATACTCGATGGTCTCCGGCAACAGGCCGTCGGGCGACAGGCCGCAGAACAGCATGCCCGCTTTTTCCAACCGCTCACGGTAGCGCGTGTTGACTTCGAAGCGGTGGCGATGGCGTTCGGAAATCGTATCCGACGCGTAGATCGCCGCGATGCGACTGCCTTCGGCGAGTTTCGCCTCGAAGGCGCCGAGCCGCATGGTGCCGCCCAGATCGCCGCCGACCCGCCGTTCTTCCAGTTCGTTGCCACGCATCCACTCGGTCATCAAGCCAACGACGGGCTCGGTCGTGGGGCCGAATTCCGTCGATGACGCGTTCTCGATGCCGACGAGTGTCCGGGCCGCTTCAACGACCGCCATCTGCATGCCAAAGCAGATGCCGAAGTAGGGCACCTTGCGCTCGCGTGCAAAACGGGCGGCGAGGATTTTGCCCTCCGCACCGCGCTCACCGAATCCGCCGGGCACCAGGATGCCATCGACGCCTTGCAGATGGGGTGCTGCGTCTTCACTTTCGAAGACTTCGCTTTCGATCCACTCGAGGTTGACCTTGACCCGATTGGCGATGCCGCCGTGCACCAGCGCTTCGGTCAACGATTTGTAGGCGTCCTTGAGGCCCGTGTACTTGCCGACGATGGCAATCGTCACTTCGCCCTCGGGGGTGGCGATAGCCCGCGAAATCTCCTCCCAGCGATCCAGCCGCGGGGCCGGTGCGCCATCGATGGCGAAGGCGGCCAGCACTTCCCGGTCGAGGCCTTCGCGGTGATAGGCCAGCGGCACATCGTAAATCGAGGCGACGTCCAGCGCTTGAATGACGGCGGTTTCGCGCACGTTGCAGAAGAGCGCGATCTTCTTGCGCTCACTGCGGGGAACTTCCCGGTCGCACCGGCACAGAAGGATATCCGGCTGGATGCCGATCGAGCGCAGCTCTTTGACGGAATGCTGCGTGGGTTTGGTTTTCAGTTCACCCGCCGAGGGAATGTAGGGCAGCAGCGTCAGGTGGACGTAAACCGCGTGGTTGCGCGGCAGGTCGTTGCCGAGCTGGCGGATAGCCTCGAAGAACGGCAGGCCCTCGATGTCGCCGACCGTGCCGCCGATCTCGACCAGCACGAAATCCACATCCTCGTTGCCGGTCAGAACGAACGCCTTGATCGCATCGGTGACGTGCGGAATGACCTGCACGGTGCCGCCGAGATAATCGCCGCGCCGCTCCTTGGCGAGGATCTCCTGGTAGATGCGCCCCGTCGTCACGTTGTCCGACTTCTTGGCGGGAACGCCGGTGAAGCGCTCGTAGTGGCCAAGGTCGAGATCGGTCTCCGCACCGTCGTCAGTGACGAAGACTTCGCCGTGCTGATAGGGACTCATGGTCCCCGGATCAACGTTGAGATAGGGGTCGAGCTTACGAAGCCTGACCGCATAGCCGCGTGCCTGAAGAAGTGCTCCCAGGGCCGCTGAAGCCAGCCCTTTTCCGAGCGAGGAGACCACGCCGCCGGTGATGAAGATATACCGCGCCATGGGCCTTCACCTTATACGAACGGGGACGATTCGGTGAGTTCGTTTTGGGCCCCCACCGCTTCCCATTGCCGCAAGAGCCGCGACTGGGGTGGGACTGCCGTTGTCACCGGCGACGCACGGCGCGGATCAGCTGTCCCGGGCGCACGGTGCGGGTCAGCATCAGGATGCCGAAGTACACCGCAGCGCCAACGGCCACCAGGACGGCAAGTGCCGTGCCCCGCACCAACAGGGGCGCCGAACGGGCGAGCCACCCGGCCTGGGCGCCCCAATCGGCGGCGATCCAGAGCCCCGCCCCCATCACCCCGCTCGCCAGGGTGATCATGGCCAGCGCCCGAATCATGCGGGGGTCGGTGACGAAATGGCCGCGTTTGATCAGCGCGCGCCAGAGCAGGCCGGCATTGAGCCAGCCGCCCACCGTGGTCGCGACCGCGATGCCGAGGTGCGGCGAGAAACCCAACGCACTGAAGACGAGGAAGAGACCAATGGAGCCCAGCGTGTTGACGCCCAGACTGATGGCGGCATAGCGCATCGGCGTTTTGGTATCCTCACGCGCGAAGAAGGCTGGTGAGAACACCTTGATCATGACGAAGGCGGGCAGGCCCAGCGCAAAGAGGGCAAGGGCGCGCGCCACCTGTATTGTGTCCTCGGGCCGGAAAGCGCCGCGCTCGAACAGCACCGACACGATCGGCTGCGGGATGACCGCCAGCGCCACGGCGGCGGGTACGGTCAGCAACATGGCGAATTCGAGGGAGCGGTTCTGGGCATCCATGAGGGCGATCGTGTCGCCCGAGCGCAGGTGGCGGGACACTTCGGGCAGCAGCACGACGCCGATGGCGATGCCGACGATGGCGAGCGGCAACTCGTACAGCCGGTCGGCGTAATAGAGCCACGACACCGCGCCCGCCTGCCACGAGGCGATGATGCCACCAATGACGATGTTGATCTGGGTCGCGCCCCCCGCGATGATGCCGGGAATGCCCAGTGTCACGAGGCGGCGCATGTCGGGGGACAGTCGGGGCCGTTGCAGTTTGGGCAGCAGGCCGTTGCGGCGCGCGCCATCGAGCAGCAGCAGCAGTTGCAGAATGCCCGCGGCGAAGATGCCCCAGGCCATCACGAGACCGGAGTTGCGGTCGTTGCCGTAGCCCAGCGCCATCGCCAGCCCCATGGCGGCCATGAGCGACAGATTGAGGACGATGGAGACTGCGGAACTCTCGACGAATTTGCCCACGGAGTTGAGCACGCCCGACAGCAGCGCCACGAGCGACATGCACAGCAGGTAGGGAAAGGCGATGACCGCCATCGTAACGGCGAGATCGTATTTGGCGGGGGTGGCGGCAAAACCCGGCGCCAACCCCTGCATGAGCCAGGGCATGGCGAGCATACAGGCGATGGACAGCACCACGAGCACGGCGGCGAGGCCAGAGGCGGCTTCACTGGCAAATGCGCGCGCGGCTTCGCGTCCCTCGCCCTCGAGGCGCTTGGCGAACAGCGGCACGAACGCCGCATTGAACGCGCCCTCGCCGAACCAGCGCCGGAAGAGATTGGGAAAGCGAAACGCCACCACGAACGCCTCCGCCACCGGCCCCGCGCCCAGCAGCGCCGCCATCAGAATATCGCGCCCGAACCCCATGATACGGGACACGAGCGTCAGGCCGCCCACGGTGGCGAAAGCACGGTAGAGTTTCATGAGGGGGAGCGGTAGCCGACGGGGGCGGGGCGGGCAAGGGAACAGATGTTCTCACCTGCGGGAGTGGGCGGGGCGGGGGTGGCTCGGTGCGGAGTTTAGGACCCGAAACAGTCATCTGCCGAACGCTGGAATCGTTGGGTTAGTCGTACTGAGTCAGTTTGTCATGGGCCGCACCCGCCGGGAATCAGCGATTTGACTGATTCGTTTGGCGGGAGGCAGCAATGGGCAGACAACAGCTTCGCGAGAGCGAGGACCGGCTATGTGCGTATCTCGACGAGCT
>JANOHP010000155.1:0-47040 GCA_031406575.1 Hyphomicrobiales bacterium | reverse complement strand
CCCGCTGGAGGGCGACCTTGGAATCGGCGGTCTGCAGTGAGCGCCAGATCTCACCTTTGCCAAGGATCGGCCTGAGGTCATCTGGCACTTTGGCCCGCAGGCTGTAGCGCCCGCCGCGTCGCACCAACCGAGGATGTCTGGCCATTGATTCCATGCTCCAGTGTAGCAATTTTGTGGAGCATTGAGAAGTCAAACCGCTTGAATCTCTTTGGATTCTAGCAAACTCAGTAGGTTGGACAGGGTATGGCGGAGACGATAGGATTCGAACCTATGGTACCTGTTTCCAAGCACAACGATTTAGCAAACCGCCGCCTTCAGCCACTCGGCCACGTCTCCGGTGGGGTCAGCGTATAGTCCTGGCGGGATCCCATTGCAAGTCCGGTGGGAGCCGCGCCAGGGACAGATTGAGGGGTAGGACACGCCTTTCGGCGGGTGTTCAGCCGCCCACGATGGCGTGGCTGACGGTGATTTTTGGGGGATGGGTCAGGGTTTGGGCGATGACGCAGTAGCGTTCGGCCATTTCCACCATCTTGGCGATTTTCTCAGGCGGGGCGTCGCTGTCGACTTCGAAGCGCAGGGCGATCTCGGTCAGGCCGATCGGCGCGGCGCGGTCGACGCCCAGCGTGCCGCGAGCATCCCATACGCCTTCGGCGATGACCTTGCCGCCCCGAATTGGAACGGCCATGGCGGTGGCCACGGCGGCCAGCGTGACGCCGGCACAGCCCACCAGTGCTTCGAGCAGCATGTCGGCCGAGCAGGCGAGCTCGCCGGTGCCGCCGCCGGCGGGATGCAGGCCAGTCTTGGTTTGGCCCTTCCAGACGCGGACGTTGCAGGCGACGCCGTCGAGCTCGAGGGTGCCTTCGGCGCGGGCGGGTATTCGCGCCGTCGCGGGGTCGTCGCGATACTTCTGCTTCAAAGGCGCCTGTAAGGCGCGCAGCTCGTCGGCTTTCATGGGGTCATCTCCTGTCGCGGTCTCAATCTCATGCGTGGCGATAACGATGAGCTGGATGGTCGGTGCCCAGGCGCGCGCGACCTGGACCATAGAGCTTTTCGCGCAACGTGCCGGGCGCGTAGTCGCGTTTGAAGACGCCACGCTCCTGGAGGATCGGCACAACGAGGTCGGCGATATCGGCAAATGTTTCGGGGGTCACGGCATAGGCCAGATTGAAGCCGTCGACGTCGGTGTTGGCAACCCAATCCTGCAGCGCGTCGGCAACGTCGCTCGCCGAGCCGACGATCACGGGTCCGCGCCCGCCAATGGCGGCGTGACGCGCGACCTCGCGCGGTGTCCAGACGTGGCCCGGATCGGCGTTGACGGTGAAGGCTTCCAGAGCCGAGGCCATGGCGCTGGTGTCGGCGAAGGGGATCGGCGCGTCCGGATCGAGTTTGGAGAAATCCAGGCCCGTCCAGCCCGACATCAGCGCCAACGCACCCTCTTCGTCGACATGGCCGCGGTAGTCGGCGAGCTTGTCGTGAGCTTCTTTCGTTGTGCGGCCAGTGATGACCGTCAACATCGTGAGGATGAGCAGTTCAGCCGGATTGCGCCCAGCGTCACGTGAACTTTGGCGCAGCGCCGAGACTGTGCGGCCGACGGCGCGTTGCGTGGGACCGTTGATGAACACGCATTCGGCGTGCTCGGCGGCAAAGCGCCGGCCGCGACCCGAAGAGCCCGCTTGATACAACACCGGCGTGCGCTGCGGCGAGGGCTCGCACAGGTGCACCGCGTTCGAACGAAAATAGGGACCATCGTGCGCAATGCGGTGGATGCGTGAGGCATCGGCAAAGCGGCGGCCGGCGCGATCGCGCAGCACGGCGCCGTCCTCCCAGCTTCCTTCCCACAGCTTGTAGACGACCTGCATGTAGTCTTCGGCGATGTCGTAGCGGGTGTCGTGATCGTGCTGCACGGTCATCCCCATGCCCTGGGCGGCACTGTCGAGGTAGCCCGTGACGATGTTCCAGCCGATGCGACCCTTGGTGAGATGATCGAGCGTGCTCATGCGCCGCGCGAACGGATAGGGATGCTCATAGGTGAGGCTGCACGTGACGCCGAAGCCCAAGTGCTCGGTAACGTGCGCCATCACCGGAATGACCATCAGCGGATCGTTGACCGGCACCTGCACGGCATGCTCGAGCGCGGTCTGGGGTCCGCCACGGTAGACATCGTAGATGCCCAGCACATCGGCGAGAAACAGAGCATCGAACTTGCCGCGCTCCAGAATGCGCGCGAGATCCACCCAATAGTCGAGCGTGTTGTAATTGGCGGCTGTGTCGCGCGGGTGCGTCCACAAGCCGGGCGACTGATGGACGATGCAGTTCATGTCGAAGGCATTGAGGCGAATGTGCTTGGCCATCGAACGTCTGCGGCTCCCGCGTGCATGTCGGCCGGGTGCCGCCCGTGAGGCGCTCCCCGACGCGATGCAATAGGGGAAAACAGGGGCCACAGGAAGGGGCCACGGGCGCTTCAGGCGGTCATGGATCGCGGGGCGCCTGCACCGCGACGGGGGATGTCAGCGACGCGCGGGTCGCTCCGTTGGCCGCGGTGGGCCGAGGAACCGCAGACCGAGCTTGCCGGGCGTGCGCCACACGACATCGCAATCGACCTGCATGAAGTCGGCGCTGAGCACGAGCATCAACCGATCGGGAAGTTCCCCGACATCGCTGTGTGGGTCGGTCAGGCTGACTTTGGCACCGCTGCCCGACATGTCGCTGACCAAGGCCGGCACGGCGAGGCGCATATTCGGGAACGTCAAAATCGCCGGCAGCGCGGTGGGCTTGCGTCGCGAGCGGCGATTGCACGGTTCGGCCTCTTTGGGGGCCGGTTTTGCTGTCACGCGTGTCGATGTGATCGACTTTAGCCGGTCCTGATAGCTCATCGTGCCCTGCCTGAGGTACGCATACGCCCTGTCGAGTTCATCGACAGTAGGGGGGCGATCCTAAGACTCGGTTAAGGAGAGAGGCGGGTGGGGATGATTCGCATCGATTTGTCGGCTTACAATCGACCCGCGACCCCCCGCGCCGCCCGCAGAATGGCGGCCACGTCGAGCCCGTGATGGGCATAGACCTGCGACAGTGATCCCGACTGGCCGAAGTGCTCCACGCCGAGCGCGCGCACGCGATGCCCGTGCACCCCACCCAGCCAGGACAGCGTTTCGGGGCTGCCATCGCACAGCGTAATGAGGGCGGCATCACGCGGCAGGGCAGAGAGCAGGTGCTCCACATGGGCCTGGGCCGACCGATGGCCCGATTCCCGGCCTCGTTGGGCGCCGTGCCAACCTGACGCCAAGTAATCGGCCGAGGTGACGGCCAGAACGCCCACGCCGCCTCTGCTCTCGGCGAGTTGACCGGCCGCTTCGATCGCTTCGGGCGCCAAGGCGCCCATGTAGACGATGGCAACGCTGGTCGACAAATCGGGGCGACGCAGCCAATAGCCACCGTTGATGATGTCGCGACGCAGCTCCGCCGTCATGGGTCGTTGCAGTTGTTCGACGGGGCGCGTCGACAGGCGCAGATAAACCGAGCCGCCCGTGCCGTCGTCATCGTCGACGTCCAGCGTCTCCTCGTCCCCATCGCGCTGCATGAAGGCGAACGACCAGCCCATGATGGCGACCAGCTCGTCGATGAACGCGGGCTCGAACGAGCGCAGTCCATCCTGAGCCATACCGATCAGTGGCGTCGAGATCGATTGGTGGGCGCCACCTTCGGGCGCCAGAGTGACACCCGAGGGCGTCGCCACCACCATGAAGCGCGCGTCCTGGTAACATGCGTAGTTCAGCGCATCGAGGCCACGGCAGATGAAGGGATCATACAGCGTCCCGATGGGGATCAGGCGCTCGCCGTAGTGCGCGTGGGACAGCCCCGCCGCCGCCAGCAGCAGGAACAAATTCATTTCCGCGATGCCCAATTCGATATGCTGGCCCGTGCGGCTCATCTCCCAGCGCTGCGGGCTCATCAGGCCGCGCGTCTTGAACACGTCCTCTTTGCTGTCCATCGAGAAGAGACCGCGTCGATTGACCCATGGCCCCAGATTCGTCGACACGGTCACGTCGGCCGAGGTGGTCAGGATGCGGTCGGCGAGCGGGCCCCCCGCGCGCGCGATCTCGTCGAGCACACGTCCGAAGCCGGCTTGCGTCGACTGCGCACCCTTCGCCTCGAGCTTGGGCATCGCCGGCACGGGCACCTTGGGGGCGACGAGCGTGCGCTTGCCCTTCTGGTTGAACGGGACGGCATCGAGATAGCATTGAATATCGTCATGAGGCAGCGAGAGACCCGCGAACTTGTCCCATTCCTCGCCTTGATTGACGTTCTGCGCGACGCGGAACTCCTGCAGTTGCGTCTTGTTCATCAGGCCGGAGTGGTTGTCCTTGTGGCCCGCGAACGGCAATCCCAGCCCCTTGATCGTGTAGGCGATGAAGCAGGCGGGTTGATCGGTCGGTGCACTCTCGAAAGCTTCGAGGATCGTCGCCATGTCGTGGCCGCCCAGATTGGTCATCAGGCGCGCGAGGCTGCTATCGTCGTGGCGCGCGATCAGCGCCAAAGTGTCGGGATGATGCGCCAGCTCTTTGTCGAGCTGCCGCCGCCAGCCTTTGGCGCCTTCGAAGACGAGCGCCGAATAGAGATCATTGGGGCAATCGTCGATCCATTGACGCAGCACCTCGCCGCCGGGCTCGCGGAACGCGGCCTCGAGCAGTTTGCCGTATTTGATCAGAATGACTTTCCAGCCGAGGTTTTCGAACAGGCCCGCGACCTTCATGAACAGGCGATCGGAGACGACGCTGTCGAGGCTCTGGCGATTGTAATCGACGACCCACCAGCAGTTCGTCAGGCCGTGTTTCCAGTATTCCAGCAGCGCTTCGTGGATATTGCCTTCGTCGATCTCGGCATCGCCCATGAGGGCGACGAGGCGCCCTTTACCCCAGTTCGGACTCCAGCCTTTGGCGCGCACGTAGTCCTGGATCAGGCTCGAAAAGCCCGTCGTCGCCACGCCCAAACCCACGGACCCCGTCGAGAAATCGACGTCGGCATCGTCCTTCGTGCGCGAGGGGTAGGACTGCACGCCGCCGAAGCCGCGAAAGTTCTCCATCGGCTCGCGGAGTTGGTTGCCGAGCAGATATTGGATGGCGTGGAACACCGGGCTCGCGTGCGGTTTGACCGCGATGCGATCCTCGGGCCGCAGCACGTGGAAATAGAGCGCCGTCAGTAGCGTCGCGAGTGAAGCGGACGAGGCCTGATGGCCGCCGACCTTCAAGCCGTCGCCACGATCCACTTCGTGGTTGGCGTGGTGGATCATGTAGGTCGACAGCCACAGCACCTTGCGCTCGAGCTCTGCCAGCATGGCGAGTGTGGCGGCGCGATCGTCGCGGTGTGGGAGCGATTGTGAGCCGTCCATCAGTGGTCTCCTCCCGGATTGCTCTCGACGTCGACCTCGAAACCGGCGCGCCGCAAACGGGCCACCGTTTCGGTCAGATGTGCGCGATCGCGCGTCTCGATCACGACTTCCAGCAGCGCGCCTTTGGCGGGCAGATCGGTGAACACGCGCTGGTGCAGAACTTCGACGATGTTGGCTTGGGCGTCACCGATGATCTTCGAAACAGCCGCGAGTTGTCCAGGTCGATCGGCAAGTTCGATGGCGAGCGACGTCAGCCGCCCTTCGCGCGCGAGTTCGCGCGTCAGAACGCTTGCCAGCAGACGTGTGTCGATGTTGCCGCCACACAATACCAAGCCGATGCGTCGTCCGGCATAGCGCATCGGGTTCGCCATGATGGCGGCAAGGCCTGCCGCGCCCGCACCCTCGACGAGGGATTTTTCGACGGAGATCAGCAGGCAGATGGCACGCTCGAGTTCGGCTTCCGTCACCAGCACGATGTCGTCGACACAGCGGCGCACGATTTCGGTGGTCAGCTTGCCGGGCGCCTTGACCGCGATGCCTTCAGCGAGTGTATCGCCGCGCGTCGGACGCGCCTCGCGTTTGATGAGATTGAACATGGAGGGATACAGCGCGGCCTGCACGCCGATGATCTGGATGTCCGGCTTGATCGCCTTGGCAGCCACGGCAATCCCCGAGATCAAGCCGCCGCCACCGATGGGCACGATGAGCAGGTCGAGGTCGGGTACGGCGGCCAGCATCTCGAGACCGACGGTGCCTTGGCCAGCAATGACCAGTGCGTCATCGTAAGGGTGAATGAAGGTCAGCCCCTGCTGCACCCCGTGCGTGTGCGCAAACGTGGCCGCATCTTCCAGCGTCGCGCCCGTCAAAATGACCTTGGCGCCGTGACCACGCGTGTTCTCGACCTTCACGGTCGGCGTGCCGTCCGGCATGACGATCGTCGCCGGGATACCGAGCCGCTGCGCATGGTAGGCGACGCCCTGTGCGTGGTTACCAGCCGACATGGCGATGACGCCGCGCTGGCGCTGGGTCGCATCGAGCGCCGACAGGCGATTGAGTGCCCCACGCTCCTTGAACGAGGCCGTGAATTGCAGGTTTTCGAACTTCAAAAAGATGTCCGCGCCGAAAATGGTCGACAGCGTGCGGCTCTGTTCGCACGTCGTCACCTCGACGGCGCCCGCAATCGTGCGGGCCGCTGCTCGAACGTCCTCGATCGTGACCGTCTGTTCGCTGGTGTCGTTCACGGCGTGCATTCCTGATTGGGCCGGGGTGGGCCGGCTGCGAAAATAAACCGAAACGACCGGCGATGATTTGCAAAGTTTGCCACGTTCCGGCAGTGTCCTAGCATTATCAGCCACGATTGGCCCGGACTATGGACAAATCAGCCACGTTTGCCTTGGATGCCATCGACCGGCGGCTGTTGGCTCAATTGCAGGAGAACGGCCGCCTGACCGCCACCGAACTCGCCGATCGCGTGGGGCTGACCACGAGTCCATGTTTGCGCCGTTTGCGCCTCTTGGAAGAAGCCGGCGTCATTCGGGGCTATACCGCGCTGCTCGATCAGAAAAAGGTCGGGCTGCCGGTGTCGGTGTTCGTGTCGATCAAACTCGAGCGCCAAGGCGAAGAGGCGCTCAATCGGTTCGAGGCGGCCGTCCGAGGCTGTCCCGAGGTTCTGGAATGTTACCTGATGACGGGGCCGCGCGATTACCTGCTGCGGGTGGTGGCGCACGATCTGGCCGACTATGAGCGCTTCGTGAAGGAAACGCTCACCCGCATCGACGGCATCGCCAACATCGAGTCGAGTTTCGCGCTGGGCCAGGTCAAACATTCCAACGTGCTGCCGATCGGCCGGTAAACTCCGCCGGTGCGCTCAAACCGACAGGCGCTCGCCGTCGCGCGGCACGACCACGGCGCCTGTGAAGGTGGCCTGGGCCTCCGCGAGAATCCGTTCCGGTGTGCCGAACCGGCCGATGTGGGTGCAGGCGAGGCGGGCCGCGCCTGCGCGGTCGGCCATGACAGCCGCTTCGCGTGCCGTCGGATGCATGAATTCCCGTGCTCGTTTGGCCGCGACCTCGCCATCGGCTTCGGCACAGATTGCATCGCACACGAAGAGATCGGCATTGCGCGCACAGTCGACAATCGCCTCGCAGGGAACGGTGTCGGCACTGAATGCGAAAATCTTGCCGGCGTGCTCCACACGAACTGCCAAGGTGGGCACGCGATGCTCGGCCTCGAAGAACGACACCCGAAATCCGCCGATGTCGCGCACCGTCGCCGGCTTCACCTCGTGGCGGTGAGCCTCGGTGTGCTGTTTCCATTCCGGAAAGCAGCCCGCGGTCACCTGGGCGATACCGTCGTGGGCGTTCGCGTTGGCGTAGACTTCGAGGGGCATGCGCGCCAACAGCAACAACTGCATTCCGCCGGCGTGGTCGAGGTGACGGTGCGTGACGACGACGTTCTTGATGTCGCTCAGGGGCACGCCGACAGCGTCCAATTGTCGTGACAACTCGAACCCGCCGCACGTATCGATCAGCAGAGGTTCGCAACCGGGCGCGGTCACCAGCATCCCGGTGGTGGCGCGATCCGGCATCAGCGGCGCACCGGTTCCCAACAGAGTGACGAGCATCGCGTCGATCCTCAGCTCGAAATGCTTCAACGCCCTTCGATGACGACCGGCCGGTCGAGTTTGACCAGGCGATACGTAAACCGCCATTTGTCGCTCGTCTTCACCAGACGGCACTCGTACGTTCCCGGAGACAGCAATTCGCTCTTGCCGTCTTTGGTCAGATAATTGAGCAGATAGGCGGACGCCCGTGCGCTGTCGCCGTCGATATCCATTTGCACGTTGGAGATGACGTGGCGCATCTGCACGCCGGCCTTGAAGAGCTTCGCATTGCGCTCGGCGAAGTCGCGGATCGCGACGTGTCCCGTGAAACTGCCCATGACGGGGCTGTCGACGACCGCATCCGCGGTGAAGCAGTCCACGATCGTTTCCACCTGACCGTGGTCGAGTGCCGTGGCATACCGAATGAACAGATCGTTGATCGCGATCCAGTCCTCGATGGAAGGGGCGGCCATAGGGTGCCTCCACTGAATTACGCTGAATGGCGCGCCGACTCCGGCGTCGACGCATCACGCGCCCACGCCGGAGGCCGGGCTGACGACTGTGGTTCGCCCCCTCAGTTCAACCGCAAATCCACGATGTTCTTCGGATCGGCTTTCAGCTCGCCGCGTTCGACGGCGGTGACGAGTTCCGTCAGCTTGGCGTTGGCGGGGCAGGCTTTACCGACCTTTTCGCCTTCGCGCACGACATAGCCGTTGAGAAAATTGATTTCGGTGCGTCGGCCCTTGGCCATGTCTTGGCCCATGGAGGGTTTCTGCTCGGCGGAGACGCGGCCCGCGTCCTTGAAGCGCTGGGCCTCATAGGTTTTCATCGCGGCTTCGTCGCCCTCGCCGGCGCGCGCAATGGTCTCGGCCGGCAGGTGCAGGATGTCTTCCAGTTGGTAGCCGTGGGCTTGGCCAACGCGAATGACTTCACTGCCCAGGCGCGCGGAAAACCGGCGGATGGCTTCGTTCTCCAACATGGCGCCACCGCCCAATCCGGTGCAGGCCGACACGCCGTTCTGCATGCAGTTGGCCACGAGTTTGGACCAGCGCTCGCCCCACAGGTTGGTGGTGACGAGGGCGCTGTCGGCGGTGGCGACGAGGCGCCCGACCTCTTGCGCGCGCGGTGTCACGAGGCCGTGCACCTCACCCGTGCGATAGACCGTGTGCGCCGCGCCGCCTTTGCCCGCGCCGCGATGGATGTGTCCAGGTCCCGACAGATTGACGGTGATCGAGCTGGCGATGCAGCCCAGCGTCTTGCCCCAGCCGACGACCGAGGCGATCGATTCCTCGTTCATGCAATTCTGCAGCGACACCACGAACCCGTCGGGAGCGAGGTACTGCTGAATCATCGTCGTCGACCAGACCGTGTCGTAGGACTTGACGCAGATGAAGGCGATGTCGAAGGGCTTTTCCTTGGCGAACTGTTGCACTTCCGTCAGGTGCAGCGCGCGCACGGGCACGGTGAATTCAGGGAAGTCCTTAGCATGGCTGACTTTGAGCCCATGCTTTTTCATATGCTCGACGTGTTCGGGCCACGTATCGATGAAGGTCACGTCCTCGCCGGCCTTGACCATATGTCCACCGGTGTAGCCACCGACGGCGCCCGCGCCCATGATGACGATTTTGCTTCCCATAGTTGCAGCGCTCCTCCGCCCGAGACAATGTCTTGCGCCTCGCGAAAGCGTTCTGGCTCCGGCGAGGGCTTCGTTACCCAGTTGATCCGATCTCGCGGCGCTTGTCGACCAGCGCGGCAACGATCGCGACGAAGCATCTTTACTCCGCCGCGCCCTTCTTCGCTCGATCTTCGGCCAGCCGCGCCTGGGCGATCTCCTTGCCGCGATCGAACTCGGCCCGCCGCCGGGCGATTTCTTCCGCAGAGAGTTGATCGATATTGGAGTAGTCGAGCTTCCAGCTCGGATCAGCGCTCCAGCGAATGGGGTTCTGCACGGTCGTGCGCGGGCCGGGTGCCGATTCCAACACGCGCAAGGCGAGGTCGATCGTGGCCCGCTGCGAGGCTGTGTCCTTCGGCTTGCCCGCGGGATTGCCGAGCGGGAAATCCGAAAACAGGAAACGCGGCACGCCGACGTGCTCGACGATGTCCTTCCCGCAGCCCATCACCAGCGTCGGGATGCCTGCGGCTTCCAGGGTGCGCGCGGCCAGACTCACGGTCTGGTGACACACCGGTCAATTCCCCAGGATGATGGCCACATCGGCCCGGTCCTCCCGCACCCGGGCAAGGAGGTCTTGGGCATCGACCTCGAGCGTTGTCTTGTGGCTGCGATTGGTGGGCAACCCATGAAAGCGCGGCCCCAGATGACCAATGCGACCCTCGGCGACTTTCTCGCGAAAGAGCGGCAGCGGAAACCACGTGTTGGGGTCCTCGGCCGTGGTGTGCGTGCGGTCGATGCCGATGTGGGACACGCGCAGATCGGGATCGGTATCCGTCGGCATGGAATAGACGTTGTAGAACTTGGCCGCCGAACTGTAGGGCGCGCCCGGTCCTTGATCGCCGGCACCGGGCTTGTAGGGGGCTGCCGTCGTCACCAGCGCGACGCGAGACTTTGCGAGCGGCTTCGTCAGGGCGGTGAACGGCACGTCCGCATAACTCGCCCATCGGTACGGCGTGCCGTAGCCGAGCGCCACATAGTAGTCGCGTATGCGTTTGCGATAGGTGATCGGCTCGTCGGTGTCGGGCGAAAACCCGAATTCGTCTTCTGGCGTTCGGCTCATGGGGCGACTCCTGCGCAATCTCGGGAGTCAGTTTGACTGCGAGATGCCCCGTCGCGCAAGAAGGATGTGGAGGTTTTTGGAGGAGCGGATAAACAGGTGCGGAGCACGCACTTTTGTCCATCATCCTGGCCGAGGAGCGGCTATTTCGCCGCGACGAGCGCCGGGACCCAGCGTAAGGAGTGTCCGCAGGACACGAAATCGAGTGCTTCGCACGCTTTTTGCGCTGGGTGCCGGATAACGCTCGGCCTGTGGCCTCACGTTTCCGGGAAGACGGAAGTGATGAGGCGTGTGCACCGAATTCCGACTTCTGTTGCTCACTCCCGACTGTGGTCCTAGGTTGCGGCCAGCAGTTCACGTGGACCACGCGAGGATAGCGCCATGGCCTTCGACGCGACGAAATCCGATTTGACCCTCGCCGTCATCGGCACCGGCACCATGGGGCGTGGCATCGTGCAGGTGTCGGCGGCCGGTGGCATGAACGTCATCGCCTATGACGAGCGCCCCGGTGGCGCGGCCGCCGCCAAGGAGTTCATCGGCAAAATGCTCGACCGCAGTGTCGAGAAGGGCCAGATGCCGGCGGATCAGGCCAAGGCCGCGCTCGACCGCATCACCGTCGCCGACAGCCTCGCCGAATGCGCGCGCGCCGATGTCATCATCGAAGCCGTGTTCGAGCGCATAGACATCAAGCAGGAGCTGTTCGAGAAACTCGACGCCATCGCCGGGCCGCAGACAATCCTCGCCTCCAACACCTCGTCGCTGCCCGTCACCGCGATTGCGGCGCGCACCAAGCATCCCGAGCGTTGCGCCGGCATGCACTTTTTCAATCCCGTGCCGTTGATGCGCCTCGTCGAGGTCATCCCCGGTCTCAAGACGGCGCCGTGGGTGTCGGAAGCCCTGATGATCATCGGCCGGCGCATGACGCGCGAACCCGTGCTGTGCGTCGACAGCCCAGGATTCCTCGTCAACCACATCGGGCGTGGTCTGGGTCCGGAGACCCAACGCATTTTGCAAGAAGGCATCGCGTCGCTCGAAGAGATCGATCGCATTCTCGTGGGCGCTCCAGGATTTCGGATGGGCCCGTTTACACTCGGCGACATGGTCGGCATCGACGTCGGTAACGCCGCCATGGCCTCCATGTACGAGCAGTTCTTCCATGAGCCTGCCTATGCCCCCTCGCCCCTGATGGCGCTGCGCGCGGCGGGTGGTCTCTACGGCCAGAAAACAGGTGCGGGCTGGTACACCTACCAGGACGGCAAGAAGATCGAGACTCCGCCCAAGCCCACTCCGTCGGCGCGGCCCAAATCCGTATGGGTGCGCCCGTCCGATCACAACCAGGATTTGCAGGAGCCGTTTCTCGCCTACCTGAAGACGACGGGCGTCGAGATCGAAACAGGCGCATCGCCCAGCAAGGATGCGCTGATCATACTCACGCCTGTCGGTTACGATCTGACGACGGCTGTGACCGAGTTGAAATATGACGGCGCGCGCGCCGTTGCGGTCGATGTGCTGTTCGGCCTCAAGGGTCCACGCACGCTGATGGTGTCGCCTATGACGGCGCGGGAATACCGCGATAGGGCGCACGGCCTGCTCGGCCACGACGGCCAACCCGTCATCGTCATCAATGACAGCCCCGGTTTCGTCGCGCAGCGCGCGGTCGCCGCCCTCATCAACGTCGGCTGCAACGTGGCCCAACGCGGCGTCGGTGTGCCCGCCGATATCGACAAAGGCGCCAAGCTCGGTCTGGGCTATCCCTTCGGCCCGATCGAGTGGGGCGATCGCATCGGCCCCAAGCGCGTGCTGTTCATCCTGGAGCGACTGCACGCCTTCTACCAGGAGCCCCGCTACCGGCCCTCGCCCTGGCTCAAACGCCGGGTCATGTTGGGCCTGCCCCTGTCGGCGCCGGAGGGAAAAACACAATGACGTCAAGCAAAGTTATCCCCGCGTCACGCTGGTCATGCTATTTTGGGTCATACTGCCAAATTTGGGTGCGCAGCGTGCCCGCGGGGGGCGGTGGCCAGGTTCAACGACCTGAAAAAACGGCGCATGACCGTTGACACCCTCGCCAAATCCTCGCATATCACCCGCTATGCAGCCGACCGCACATACGATCATCCGACGTCGCCGCCCGGAGACCTCCGCGCGGATGCGATGACGGCTGCTTGAAGGCACCCCGAGTTCGCCCCAACCGCGCCCCTAGCGAGCGCGGTTTTTGCTTTTCTGGCCACACTCCCTCATCCTCCTGCCGACCCGAACGCCGAGGACAGCCATGTCGACCACCACCCTGACGTCACCGAAATCTGCCCCGTCGGGCAAATCCAAAACCAAACCCGCCGTCTTCATCGATGGTGAAGCCGGCACCACGGGCATCGAAATTCGTGAGCGCCTGGCCAAGGTCGCCAGCGTCGAGGTGCGCTCGATCGATCCCGACAAGCGCAAGGACCCAGCCGCCCGTCAGGCCCTCATGAAAGAGGTGGACGTCGTCGTGCTGTGCCTGCCCGACGACGCTGCGAAAGACGCCGTAGCCCTGGCCGATGATCTGGGAGCGGCGGCCCCGCGTATCCTCGACGCCTCGAGCGCCCATCGCGTGAGCGACGGCTGGGTCTTCGGTTTTCCCGAAATGGACGCCGCGCAGACGGCGGCCATTGCGACGGCCCAACGCGTCACCAATCCCGGCTGCTATCCCACGGGCGGCATCGCACTTCTGCGGCCCTTGGTGACAGCCGGCCTCGTGCCAGCCGACACCCCGATCACCGTCAATGCCGTGTCGGGTTATTCGGGCGGCGGCAAATCGATGATCGAGGCCTACGAGACCGGCACGGCGCCGCTGTTCGTAGTCTACGGCCTCGGCCTCGAGCACAAGCACGTGCCCGAACTCCAGCGCTATTGCGGTCTGGCTCGGCGGCCTATTTTCGTGCCCTCGGTCGGCAACTTTCGCAAGGGCATGCTGGTGTCGGTGCCGCTGCATCTGGACACTTTACCGGGCAAGCCCTCGGCGCGTGATCTGGAAGCCACCCTGGAGGCCCACTACGCGGGCTCGAAGCGCGTCACCGTCGTGAAGTCGGACGATGCCTCGTCCATGGGCGGCCGCCTCGATGCGCTGGCCTTGAACGATACCGACAAGCTCGAGCTGCGCGTGTTTCGCAACGATACCTACGGCCACGTCGTCCTGATCGCCCGCCTCGACAATTTGGGCAAGGGCGCCTCGGGGGCCGCCGTCCAGAACCTCGGCATCATGCTGGGCGTCGACGTGTGACAGGAGCGCGAGAAGCGGCGCGGCGGCGCTGGAGCGCCGTCGTTTGGAGCGCCGTCGTTTTGCAATCCTCGCGCCGCACGGCTAGGCTCCTCGGCACCCCCACACCCGAGCCGAGGAGCACGACGCCATGTTGGAAGATCCCCCGATTCTCACGATCAAGAAATCGTGGTCGCGTCCCTCCGCCGACACGCTCGCCAAATTGAAATCCGTGCAAACCGGCCAAGCCGTCGATGCCATGGACGGTCGTGGTGGTCTCGACGCCAGTATCAAGCCGCTCGATCCCGCGTGCTGCACGATCCTGGGCACTGCCATCACCTGTGAAACCGGCCCCAATGACAATCTCGCCATTCTCGCCGCCTTGTCGATCGCTGAGCCCGGCGATGTGCTGATCTCCGCAACGGAGGGCTTTTCCCATTCCGCCGTGGTCGGTGACAACGTCGCCATCATGGCCAAGCGCAAGGGCATCGGTGGCCTCGTCATCGATGGCATGATGCGGGATCTGGCGGGTCTGCTGCCCGTCGGCATCCCGCTGTTCTGCCGGGGCATCACCCCCAACTCGTGCGTGCGCAGCGGCCCCGGACGTGTCGGGTTTCCCGTCGTCGTCGGCGGTCTCACCGTCAATTCGGGCGATGTCGTGATCGGCGACCGCGACGGCATCGTCATCATTGCGCAGACCGACCTCGACCGCCTATTGCCGATCATTGCCAAAGTTCTGGAAGCCGAGGTGTCGACACAACAAAAGATCCGCGATGGCTTCACCAACCTCGGCGGCATCGAGGACCTGCTGCGCTCCTCGAAGGTGCGTTACGTCGATTGACGCTGGTCATTGCGCCAGTCTGAACGCAAAAGGCCCCGCGTTGACGGGGCCTTTTCACGAGAGATCGCGGAACCGGTGGAACCGAAGCGATCCATAACCCGTTGATGAGGCAGCTGACTCTACAGTTCACGTCGTATGTATCGGCATCCTCGAACAGGAAACAACGCCCATGACTATCGGAACCATCCTCATCATCGTCCTCATCCTGGTGCTCGTCGGCGCCCTGCCGAACTGGAACCACAGCCGGAGTTGGGGTTATGCACCTTCCGGTCTGGTCGGGACCGTGCTCGTCATCCTCCTCATCCTGCTGCTGATGGGACGCCTGTAATCGCCTGAGAGACTGATCTCGCGGGAGCCGCCGCTCCCGCGAGCCCGTCTTCCGAGTGGGCCTGCATCACTCTTTATCGCTCAGCTCTTCTCGATATCGCCGCCCGCATCGACCCAGCCTTTGAATCCGCCCAGATTGCGCACGTCCGTGTAGCCCATGTCCTTGAGCGTTTTGCCGACGAGGGCGGAGCGTCCACCGGACGCGCAATAAGCGACGATCGTCTTGGCCTTGCCGATGGCGGCTTCGTGTTGCGGGGACGCGGGGTCGGCGCGGAACTCGACGAGGCCACGCGGAATGGTGAGGGCGCCCGGTACCTTACCGGCTGAGGCGACTTCGGGCGGTTCGCGCACGTCGATGAAGACGACATCGGGCTGACCCACCAGCGCTTTGGCGTCTTCTGGACTGATGCGGGGCACCTCGGCATTGGCCTCCGCCAGCATTCCTTGAACCGTTTTCATGCAAACCTCCTCGGCTATGGCGCCTCGTCGTTGGATGGGCCGACGTTGGACGGGATCGGCTTGCCCTGTCAAACCGGTTCTCCGACCGGGGTCGAGATGGAGCGACGTCTGATCGTGGCGGTGTGCGCAGGGTCAGTCTGGCTGATCGTTGCGCCTCACGGCAGAGACGCAACCGGGCGTGCGGCAAACAACGGCCCATCGTCATACGTGAGCACCGCCATCTCGACCGACGCATCGGGCGCAAACTGGGTCGCGTCGCCCATGAGCCGGCACATCAGACGAACCCCATCTGTCAAATCGACGATGCCGATATCGTAGAGCCCATCCGCCACGAACGCGCGGGGGACGACGTGAACGCGGGTGAAGCTGTAGAGGACGCCGCGCGGCTCGAGCGCGCGCCACGTGAAGTCCTGCGACCAGCACTCGCGACACACGGGTTTGGGCGGAAAGCTCAACCGTTGACAGCGGGCGCAGGACGTCGTCATCAGGCGCCCGTCACTCAGCGCATCCCAAAACGGTCGCGTGAACGCGGAGACGCGCGGGGGAAACGGACGACGGCCCGCCCGTTGGAGAATCGGCATGCGTGTGATGTCCACCGTCACGGCCGCCCCTCCAGGATGTGCGCGATGGCGGCGTTGTAATTGCCCAGTTCCGAAACGGTCATGCCGAGGCGTCCGTTGGCGACCTGTCGGTCTCCCGCGCGCCCCAGCACCTGCAGGCAGGCCTCGACCACGTCGTACAGCGGCGTCGCTTCCGGCGGATGTCCGCGCGACAGATGTCCACCCGACGTGTTGACGGGCCGCGTGCCGTCGAACGCCGAGCGGCCATCGGCGGCCGCAGCCCAGCCTGTACCGCGGGGAAACAGGCCCATTGATTCCGTCGCAACCACTTCGACGATCGTGCACGGGGCATAGACCTGAAACGAGCCGATGTCGTCCAGCGTCACGCCGGCGCGCTGCATCGCTGCAGTCGTTGCCAACCGGATGCTCTGATAGTCGGTCATGTCCACGGGCCGATCCGCGATCTGGTGCTGGCCTTCGTGATAAAACCCGCGCGAGCGCACCAGCACGTGCGGCCGGCCCGAGCGACGCGCCCTCTCCTCGGACACGATGACGAGCGCAACGGCACCATCGGCGCGACCCGGCACCTCGAGAAGTCCCAAAGGTTCCACAATCATGCGCTGCGCCAATACGTCGTCGAGCGTGATCGGCGTACGATATTGGGCCAGCGGATTGAGCACGGCTTGACGACGGTTCTTGACGGCAACTTCGGCAATCTGCGCGCGTGTGACGCCGAAGTCGTGCATGTAGCGGCGCGCCACCATGGCGTACCACGCGATCGGCACGGCCCCGAAAATCGACTGGAAATCGACGTCCCCCGTCAGTCGAATGCTGTAGTCGAGATGATCGGCGGTGGGCGTGCCGGATTCGTAATGCGCCGCGATCACGACGACGCAGTCGGTTTCCCCAGTACCGACGAGGCGCAGGCCTTCGTCGAACGCCAAGCCCGCCGTCATGCCGTTGCCCAACACCTGCATCACGGTGGAGTGCGAGGTGAGCCCCAGATAGGCCGTCAGAAACGTGTGGAAATACCCCTGCTTCGTATGATCTCCGGGGTGGGCGACCACGACACCGTCGAGGTCGTGCTTGCCGAGGCCCGCCATGGCCACGGCGTCCAGTACGACTTTGGCTGCCAGCTCGTGCTCGAGCGGGGGATCGCTGCCGTCCTTCACGCGCTGGTAGATACCGACAGGAACGGCCCCGTATCCCAAAATGGCTGCTGTGCGCATGAGATCGCGGTGTCCTCGGTACTCGTGGGCCATCAGATGTGTGATGAGGAGGCGCCGTAGAGAAGTCCTTCGCTCGGCTTGCCGACCCAAAGTCATCGTGGTGTGATGATCGATCTGCGGAGGCGGATCAAGGTCAATCCCCACCAGCACCCCTGTTTCGAGGAGCACGATCGATGCCGACGCGCGATATGGCGAGCTGGGAGACGGCGATTTGCAAGGTGGTCAGCGACGGCGACACCGAAGAGATCGTCGTGCGCGGCCACCGCATGAGCGATCTGATCGGTACACTCACCTTCACCGAAATGATTTTTCTGATGCTCCAGGGCAAACTGCCCACCAAGCCGCAGGCGCGCACGCTCGATGCGCTGCTCGTCGCGTCGATCGAGCATGGCATCGCGCCGCCCTCGATGATTGCGCGGTGCTATGCCTCCTACGGCACCTCGATTCAGGCCGCGATCGGGGCTGGCGTCACGGCCTTCGGTGACCGCATGGGGGGCCTCGGCGAGCAAATGGCGAAACTGCTCGTCGAGCGATTGCAGTCGCACGTTACGAACGGGGCCGTCAGCGACGCCGTCCTGCGCCGCGAAGCCGAAGCGATCGTGGAGGAGGCCCGCCGCGCGGGAACTCGCGTTCCGGGTTATGGTATTCCGCTGCACAGCCTCGATCCGCGCACGCCCGGCATTCTCGATGTCGCGCGCGTCCAAGGAACGTTCGGCACCTACTGCCGCTTCGGCATGGAGATCGAGGCGGCGATCACGCGGGCGCGCGGCGGCAAGGCGATCCCGATGAACGTCGATGGCGTCAGCGCCGTGGTGGCGTTGGACCTGGGCTTTGATTGGCGCGCCACGCGCGTGTTCCTCATCACGCCGCGCACGGTCAGCTTCGCCGCGCATTATCTCGAAGAGCAGGATCAGGACACGACTTGGCGCCACCTGCCCGCCGACCAGATCACCTACGTCGGCAAAGAGCCGGACTGACGAGCAGTCGGATCAGGGAACGTTGGGTCAAGGCCACCGGCCGCGACCCATCAGTTCTGGATGTGCCGTGGACGTTGGGTCGCGCTGCGCCTGGCCTTACCTACGTGGGAAGCGATCTAGGGTCAGCCTACCTTCGCCGCCTTCGCCGCTACCCCGGCCTTGAACCGGTCCCAGGGGACGATGGCGCGGGTGTGGGTCCCTTCGCCGATTTTGTCGAGGCCGTCGTGGGCGGACACCTTGAATGTCACCTTGCGGCCGTCGACGGCGTTGATCTCGGCCGTCGCCGTGACAGTCTGGCCGGGCAGGGTAGCCGCGAGATGCGTGACGTTGACCGAAATGCCGAGCGAGCCCTCGTTGGCGTCGAGGTGCGGCCGCAGCGTCTTGGTGGCGGCAGCCTCCATCATGACGATCATGTAAGCCGTCGCCAACACCTCCGGGATGTCATCGAAGGTCGACCGATCCATGGCGAGATGGGGCACGGTGTTGGCGGGGGTGACGGTAAACGTGTGCGAGGCGGTGAGGCCGGGGACGAGGGTGGGTTTCATGATGCCAGGCTCGAATGCCGCCTCAATTCGGCTTGCCATTCGTAGAGGTCTTTGAAAAATTGATCGATTGAGCCGACGGGCTCACTCGTGCCCCCATGCGCGCAATGGTTTCGACGGTGGTACGAGAGCTCGATCTTGCGGTAGTGTTTTCCAGTGCGGTCCATCATCAGGGCGAGTTTAGAGAGGAACGGAACCGACTTTACTCCGAGCGACGGTGTATCCCAGCCCCGACGAATCCTCCAGTCGGGATTTCGCATTCTGTTTTCTCGTTCCACTCGAAAGCGATCGGTAACGTCGATTTCGAATTGACCGAACATCAACACGAAAACACCACGCTCCAAGCTGTCTCGGAAGTTTTCCAATCTATGCACCGAACGCATGTCAGTGCTTGCGGTTGCTTCGCCGATTTTTGTGTCGTATTCCTGAATCATCCAATCGTATGCAGCTTTGATCTGAGGAAGCTTCTGCATGCTCAAACCAGTTGCGCAATCAGATCAGGAGTGAACACTTCTCCTTTTCCTTGGCCAACGTGATGAATAATCCACTCGGGCTTCTCGAACGGCTCAGCGACGTCTACGAGCGTAAAAGCCCCCTTCGGCGAGTAAACATCGACACGGCCATTCGCGCCGATGACCCATAGACCTTTCGGCTTGATCCATACAAAATCTCCGGCAGGGCCTACTAATTTCAAACTCGGCTGATTTTGCGGGACCAAATTGAATTCGATCATCATTTGCTCATGCATGGGCAACGCGTCGTCTGTCCACTTCCACCCGTGCGCGCCGGCCCAAGTCTTTACCGAGCCGAGAAGGTCATCGAGGCGTGCCAGCCAATCACTTATTCGACGCTGTACGTCATCGGCTGTGATCTCGATGTTCGATGTATCTTCGATTTCGTCGCCCTCGATCATCTCGTCAGCCCTATCCGTGTTTATTTCCGCTCACCCCTCCGGCGTCCCACCACCGCCGCCCTCACCCAGCCTTCTCATCCCCCGGCAGCGCGTACTGCACGCCTTCCCACGGGCTCTCGAAGTCGAAGTTGCGGAACTCCTGGGTCAGGCGGACCGGTTCGTAGACGACGCGCTTTTGTTCGTCGTCGTAGCGGACTTCTTTGTAGCCGGTGAGGGGGAAGTCTTTGCGCAAGGGGTAGCCTTCGAAGCCGTAGTCGGTCAGCAGGCGGCGCAGGTCGGGGTGGTCCGAGAACAGGATGCCGTACATGTCGTAGGCTTCCCGTTCGTACCAATTGGCTCCGGGGAAGACGGAGATGACGCTGGGCACCGGCGTTGCTTCGTCGGTTTCCAGCTTGATGCGGATGCGGTGATTCCGGCGCACCGACAGCAGGTGATAGACCACGTCGAAGCGGTTTTTCCGCGCGGGGTAATCGACGCCGCAGATGTCGATCAGGATTTCGAATTGGCAGTCGAGGTCATCGCGCAATTTGGTCAGCACCTCGCCGATTCGCTCGCGGGCGACAGTGATGGTGAGTTCGCCGTGAGCGATGTGAGACGTGAGGAGGTGAGGGTCGATCGCCGTGATCGCATGCTGCTCGAGGGTCATGGCGCGCGTTCCTGTGCTGCAGAGCATCAAACAAGGCCCGAATAGATGTCGGCAAAATCCAGCGTCACCTTGAAAACACCCAATGATATCGTCACCGACTCAGTAGCGCCGCTGATTTCGCGCGGCTCGGCGCCAAAGTGACCGTCAGCCCCACGTTCGTAGAGCAGCATCGCAGGCTCGGTCTGACTTGCGACGAGATAGGCGTCGAGCGTGGTCAACGACAGGTATTCCATCGGCTTCACATCGAGATCGGTGGCGGTGGTCGACGGCGAAAGAACTTCTACGATCAAGGCAGGTCGTCGTGTCGACAAACTCTGGCCGGGTTCATCGGCTGGCTCGATGACGATGTCGGGATATCGAATTGTTTCGTTGGTCTCTACGCCGCGGTCCTGCAGCACCGTCCATTGCGCCGGATCCAGTTCATCTTCGAGCAGACGCGCGATTCGTCGCCCGACTCGGCCATGATCGCGGGTGCCCCCCGTCATCTGCTGCACGATGCGCCCTCGCACGAATTCGCAACGCTGCTCGGGATGAGAGGCTGCAAAGCGATAAAACGTATCTTTGTCGACTTTGGCGAAGGCGTTCATGGGAACCCCGTCGATGACTGCCAAATCCCCTTACCGCTCGATCGTCCCCGTCCGCCGGATTTTCTTCTGCAGCAGCAGGATACCGTAGACGAGGGCTTCGGCGGTGGGCGGGCAACCGGGAACGTAGATGTCGACGGGCACGATGCGGTCGCAACCACGCACGACGGCGTAGGAATAATGGTAGTAGCCGCCGCCGTTGGCGCACGAGCCCATGGAGATGACGTAGCGGGGCTCGGGCATCTGGTCGTAGACCTTGCGCAGGGCCGGCGCCATTTTGTTGGTCAACGTGCCCGCGACGATCATCACGTCGGACTGGCGGGGCGAGGCGCGGGGCGCGAAGCCGAAGCGCTCCACGTCGTAGCGCGGCATCGAGGCTTGCATCATCTCGACGGCGCAACAGGCGAGCCCGAACGTCATCCACATCAGCGAGCCGGTGCGGGCCCAGTTGATGAGATCGTCCGTGGTCGTGACCAAAAAGCCCTTGTCGGCGAGCTTGTTGCTGATTTCGGAAAATCCGCGATCGCCCGGCATGACGAGGGGCGCTGGCGCGGTGACGCCCGCACCCTCACCTGGTTTGTCGTAGGCGGGTTGGCCGGGAAGGATCAATCCCATTCGAGCGCTCCTTTGCGCCACTCGTAGACGAAGCCGACGGTGAGCACGCCCAGAAACACCATCATCGACCAGAAGCCGTACACCCCGACCTCACCGAACGCGACGGCCCAGGGGAACAGGAAGGCGACTTCGAGATCGAAAATGATGAATAGGATCGCGACCAGATAGAAGCGCACGTCGAACTTCATGCGGGCGTCGTCGAAAGCATTGAAGCCGCACTCGTAGGCCGACAGCTTTTCCGAATCGGGTGCCGAATAGGCGACGATGAACGGCGCGACCATCAGCGCTAGCGTAATGACGCCGGCGACGCCGAGGAAGACGACGATCGGCAGATATTCGGTCAGGACTGCGTTCATCCCACTCCCCGAGGTCCCAAACAGACGACTCCAACCGGCCGCACCCCAGTCGGGAGCGCCGAATTGTGCACCGTTCGTCCTCTAAAGCAGGCCGCTGCAGCGTGCAAGCACGGCCGCAATTCCCCAGGGTGCGGCATCAGTGGCATTCACCTTTGCCCGTCATCATCCCGGCCGAGGAGCGGCCCCTCCGCCGCGACGAGCGCCGGGACCCAGCGTCAGGAGCGCCCGCAGGGCACGATAACGAGTGCTTCGCACCCTCCTTGCGCTGGGTCCCGCATAACTCTCGGCCCATAGGCCTCACGTTTGGGGGATGACGGGGAGAATTGAAGCGCACTGGGTGCAGCATGGGGTGCGCACGGCGCGGTGGAACACGGCGACGCGCCCGATTGTGGTCGGGCGGGTCGTGCTGTACTTCCCAGTCATGCCTATCGAGCGAAAACCTCTGGCGACAGCGGCCGACGACAGCGCGGACGACGACGTGCCGTTCGATCTACCGCAGGCGCCCCCAGCGAAGGCTGCCCCTGCCGCGCCATCCCCGCCGGCTGGCCGGTCGATCTCGCAGCGGGCCATGGCCGGCGCGGCCCCCGTCGCGACGCCGGTGCCCTATTTCGACGGTCTCAACCCCGAGCAGCGACGCGCGGTGGAAACGCTGGATGGGCCCGTGCTCGTCTTGGCGGGAGCGGGCACCGGCAAGACCCGCGTACTGACCACGCGCATCGCGCACATCTTGGCCAGCCGGCGCGCGTTCCCCTCGCAAATCCTGGCGGTCACCTTCACCAACAAAGCCGCCCGCGAGATGAAGCATCGCATCGGCGATCTCGTCGGGGGCGCCGTCGAGGGCATGCCCTGGCTCGGCACGTTCCATTCCATCGGCGTCAAGATTTTGCGCCGACACCACGAACTGGTCGGCCTGAAGTCGGGCTTCACGATCCTGGATACTGACGACCAGATCCGGCTGATGAAGCAGGTGATCGAGGCCGAGGGGATCGACAAGGAGCGTTGGCCCGCGCGCCAACTCGCCGGCCTGATCGACGATTGGAAGAACCGGGGCCTCGTGCCCGGCAAGGTGCCGGCGCGCGAAGGCGGTTTTGCCGGTGGCAAGGGCATCAAGCTCTACATCGAATATCAGAAACGGCTGAAGGAGCTCAACGCCTGCGATTTCGGCGATCTGCTGCTCGAGTGCATTCGCCTGTTCACGGAGCATACGGACGTGCTGGCCGACTATCACGGCCGCTTTCGCTACATGCTGGTCGACGAGTACCAAGACACCAACGTCGCGCAGTATCTGTGGCTGCGGCTGCTGTCTCAGGGCGTGCCCAACGTCTGCTGTGTGGGCGACGAAGATCAATCGATTTACGGCTGGCGCGGTGCCGAGGTCGACAACATCCTGCGCTTCGAAGCCGATTTCCCCGGAGCCACCGTCATTCGGCTCGAGCGCAACTATCGCTCGACGGGGCATATCCTGGCCGCCGCGTCCGGCCTCATTGCGCGCAATGCGAGCCGCCTGGGCAAAACGCTCTTCACCGAGGATGGCCACGGCGCCAAGCCGACGGTCACCAGCGTCTGGGACGATACGGAAGAAGCCCGCACCATCGGTGAGGCGATCGAGGGCCTGCGCAAGTCGGGCCACGCGCTCAACCAGATCGCCATCCTGATGCGCGCCTCGTTCCAGATGCGCGCCTTCGAGGATCGCTTCATTACCTTGGGAATGCCCTATCGCGTCATCGGCGGCCCGCGCTTTTACGAGCGCCAGGAAATCAAGGATGCGGTGGCCTATCTGGAAGTGACGGCCAATCCGCTGAACGATCTGAAATTCGAGCGCATCATCAACGTGCCCAAGCGCGGCATCGGCGACACGACGGTGAAGCGCCTCCACGCCCTGGCCCGCGCGCGCGGGATGCCGATGGCGGAGGCGGCGCGCGAGCTGGTCGAGACTGATGAACTGCCAGCAAAAGCCCGTCGCGCCATTGGCGGTGTCCTGGCCTCATTCGATCGTTGGCGGGCACGCATTCCCGACATGAAGCATACCGAGTTGGCCGAGCTCATTCTCGACGAGTCCGGCTACACCGGCATGTGGCAGGCCGACAAGAACCCGCAGTCGCATGCCAGGCTCGAGAACCTGAAAGAAATGATCCGTTTCATGCACGAGTTCGAGAGTCTGGGCGGGTTTCTCGAACACGTGTCGCTGGTCATGGACACGGCGGCGGGCGATGACGGGGACCGCGTCTCCTTGATGACGTTGCACGGCGCCAAGGGGCTCGAGTTCGAAACCGTGTTTCTGCCGGGCTGGGAGGAAGGGCTGTTTCCCCATCAGCGCGCGCTCGATGAATCGGGTTTGGCTGGCCTCGAGGAGGAGCGACGGCTGGCCTACGTCGGCATTACGCGCGCGCGCCGGAACCTGCACATCTCGTTTGCGCAGAACCGGCGCAATCGCGGCCTCTACCAGTCGGCGAGCCCCTCGCGCTTCGTCGACGAATTGCCCGAAGGCGACATCGACGTCGTCGAGGCGAAGTCGCCGTTCGGTGGCGCTTATGCGGGTTTCGGGCGCGCCAGCCCCTATGGCGCCAGCCGCTTCGACGAGGCGCCCGCACCGTTCACCGCCAGCAGTTACGAGACGCCGGGATGGCAGCGCGCCAAACAGGGCTGGAAACCATCGGACTCCTACCCCAAACGCGCTCCGCTGACGATCGAGGGCGAATTGGTCGCCGCCTCGTCGGCCGACGACAGCGGCTATGCGGTCGGCGATCGCGTGCGCCACGAGAAGTTCGGCGGCGGCACGGTGAAGGGCGTCGATGGCAACAAGCTCACGATCGAGTTCGATATCGGCGAGAAAAAACGCGTCGTCGCGAGCTTCATCACGCGGGAGTAGGTATGAGCGGGCGATCGTTCAGCGCGCGCGCATCAATGCCAGAGCCGCGACGAGACCCGCACCAGACAGGGCCGCCATCGCCAAATACGCACCGCCCTGCCATGTCGCGTACAGCGAGCCTGCCGCGATCGTGGCCGCGCCCATGGCGATGCCGTGCGTGACGGCGGCGTAGATCGCCTGCGCGGTTCCCGCCTGTGCCTGGGGAATGCGTTCGCTCATCCAGTGCACGGCGCCGATGTGGGTCGCGCCGTAGGTCAAGCCGTGCAGTACTTGCAGCGGCAAGAGCAGGGCGAGCGGCGGATCGAATGCCATCAAGGTCCATCGCAGAACGCCAGCCAGCGCGCCGATGGCGATCATGCCCACCGATCCGAGCCACACCGCGATGCGCCGCGAAAATGCGAACAGGCCGATTTCGGTGATCACCCCAATGGCCCAGAGCACGCCCGCCCAACCGGAGGAAATTCCCTGACTACGCCAGTGCAGCACGCCGAAGGTGTAGAACACCGCGTGCGCGGCCTGAATGGCTCCGACGGCGACAATAAAAAGCGCGAACTTCGGCGAGAACACCAGCCGCAGGGCATCCGCGAAGACCGGCTTGGGCGCAGCCGAAGAGGATTCGGCCGGGAGCTGTGGGGCCTGCGGTGCGGCCGCAGGCCTGGGCAGCAGATGCGCGCCGAGCACCGTGCTCCCCGCGCCGCCGATCAACAGCCACAGCACGACGCCGTCGCCGATGCGCTCGACCGCGAACCCGGCGATGAAACTCGCCACGATGAAGCTGATCGAACCCCACAGCCGCATGCGCCCGTAATCGAGTCCCAGACGGCGCACGCCCGTCATGGCAATCGTCTCGGTCAGCGGCATGAGGCTGGTCGTCGCCACCGACAACAGCGTGGTGATCGCCAGGATGGACCAGAATCCCACCACGCCGGTGAGCGCGAGAAAGGCGGCCAGAGCGACCCAGGCAAGGAGAATGACGGCCAAGCGCCGGTCGCCGTGCGCGTCGGCCGCGAACCCGATCACGGGCGTGCACACGATGCGCACGAACAGGGGCGCAGCGACGATGATCGCGATCTGCGACGTGGTCAGTCCACGTCCATCGAGCCAGATGGGGAAATAGGGCAACTTCGTGCCCGCGACGAGGAACAGCGCCCCATAGAACAGCGCCAACCGCACGGCGAACCCGCGCGCGGCAATCGCCTCCCCCTTGCCGTCGCTCATGATCGCCGCTCATTGACCGCGCGATACTGGCGGCCTCTCGTGATTTCAGATCGGGGCTCGACCAACCGCATCGACGCGACGACGACGATGCTGCGCGGTCAGTGGCTGTGCGGCTTCGACATCTCGAACGCGGCTTTCTGCTCGGGCGTCGCGTCCTTCTGATGCTTCGCCTGCCAATCCTTGTAGGGCATGCCGTAAACGATCTCGCGCGCCTGATCTTTGCTCAGCGTTTGGCCCGTCTCTCCGGCCGCCTCTTGGTACCAATTGGCCAGGCAGTTCCGACAGAAACCGGCGAGGGTCATCATGTCGATGTTCTGCACGTCGCTGCGCTGGCGCAGATGCGCAACGAGCTTGCGAAAGGCGGCGGCCTCGAGTTCGGTCTGTGTGGCGGGGTCTGTCGGAGTGCTGCTCATGGTTGCGTCTCCAGTCGTTCGAGTGCGGGTGGCGTCACCCGCGGAACCTGCCTCGCGTCCAGGGGTGTGGAGGCAGAATGCTGTTGTGAGGGTCGGATCGGAACAGGCCTGCCCAGGTGCAAATCGGGAAGTCCGTGCAAGCCATCCAACACCGCTACTAAACGCTGCCCCCACGCCACTTGCCCCGCGTGTTCGGCAATCAAATCCTGCCGCACCTCGACGAGGGCGTTCATGAGTCCGCGCGCGGTCGCGTGCTGCCACAGGCAATCGCCTTCGAGGGTTCCCTTGTAGGGCTGGTTGTCACCCACGTGCAGCGTCGAGTCGGCGGCCAGCGCCTCGATCAGCGGGCGCGCCAGACGGACATCGCGGTCCCACAGGATACCCACCTGCCACGGCCGACGCACACCCTTCCACGCCTCGGTGAAGCTGTGAATCGAAACGATGGCCGGCGCCACGCCCGTGGCCAAGCATCGCTCGATGGTGTCTTCGATCGCCCGATGATAGGGCGCATAATAAAGGCGCGTGCGGCGCTCGCGCTCGGCAGCGTCGAGATGGCGATTGCCCGGGATGATGGCCCCGTCCGACAAGCGCATGATCAGCGTCGGATCGTCGGGCCCGCGATTGGGATCGATCAACAGACGCGAGGTGCGCGTGAGGATGGCGGGCGCTCGAAAGGCCTCGGCCAAGACCCGCGTGATGCCTGCCGCCCCGATGTCGTAGGCGATGTGGCGCTGGAACTCATGGGCGGGCAGGCCCAGGGTGCCGTAGCCGGCGGGAAGGGCGTTCGACGCGTGATCGCAGAGCACGATCAGCCCCGCATCAGCGCGACCGCCGACGATCTCGAAACTCTCCTCGCTGCGGGGGGCGATTGCCGCCATCTCGGCTCCTCGGCGTCTGTGCGGTGCAATATAGTCCTTCGGCGGGAGGAGATAAAGCCGAGTGACCAGGGCATTGACGGGCATACCGCCGCGCGGACCTTGACGCGGGCGTCGCCAGCCGGCCTATATCGCGCCCTTCCTCTCAGGAGCGGCGGCATGGCCGAAGCGACACGCGAGCTGCTGATCGACCTCTTCCAGGCGGCTGTGGCGGCGGCGCACCCGCGCGTCTGCCTGTCCGCGCATCTGCCGGCCGTGCCCGCGACGGGCCGCCTGATCGTGCTGGCGGCGGGCAAAGCTGCGGCTGCGATGGGCGTCGCCGTCGAGCAGCACTATGGGGCCCGGGGCGAGCTGGATCGACTGGTGGGCGCCGTCACGGCGCCGCACGGGTACGCGGCCACGCTGGGTGCGGCCGGACCCCGCCATCTGGCGATCGTCGAAGGGCACCACCCGACCCCGGACGCCGACAGCCTCGCTGCCGCCGAGCACGCGTTGCGATTGGCCGCCACGGCAACCGCGGATGACGTGGTGCTCGTCGTGTTTTCGGGTGGCGCCTCGTCACTGTGGGCGGCCCCGGTGCCAGGGCTCACGCTGGCGGAGAAAACGGCGCTGACGCGCGGGCTTCTCAAGTCGGGCGCCGACATTCACGAGATGAATACGGTCCGCCGCCACCTGTCCCGGATCAAAGGGGGGCGGCTGGCCGCCGCTGCGATGCCGGCCCGGCTGCTGACACTGGCGATCTCCGACGTGCCGGGCGATGACCCCGCCACCATCGGATCCGGCCCGACGGTGCCCGATTCGACGACGCTGGCCGATGCCCGCGCCGTGCTCGAGCGCCTACGGCCGCGCATGGCGGCACTCGGTCTGCCGGTTCCGGATGCCGTCGATCGCGCGCTGGCCTACCCCGCCAACGAGACGCCCAAGCCCGGGGATGCCATTTTTGCCCGCTCCGCGTATCGGGTGATCGCCACGCCCGCAGCCGCGCTCGAGGCGGCAGCCTCACTGGCTCGGCGCCAGGGCTACGAGGTGATCAATCTGGGCGATCGCATCACTGGCGAAGCGCGCGATGTCGCGCGCGCCCATGCGGCTCTGGCGCTCGAGGCGAAAGCAGCTGGCCGGCGGCGCGTCATCCTCAGCGGTGGCGAACTGGAGGTGACGGTCGCCAATCGTGCGGGACGGGGCGGACGCAGCCAGGAGTATGCGTTGGCGCTGGCGCTGGCGATCGAGGGACACGCGGGCATCGCCGCGCTCGCCGCCGATACCGACGGTATCGATGGGGGCGAGGGGGCGACGGGCGATCCAGCCGGTGCCATCGTCACAGGGCAGACGGTCGCGCGCGGCACGGCTTGCCATCACGATGCCCGAAAGGCATTGGATGACAACGATGCGACACCGTTCTTCGAAACGCTCGGGGATTTGGTCGCCACCGGACCGACGCACACCAATGTCAACGACTTCCGCGCCATTCTGATCGATCCGGAGAACTGATCTCGCATGTGTTCGCGCGTCTGTCGCCGGTTCTCGGCCCCCTGGGGCTTGGGCGTTCTTTGCGCCAGCCTCGTTTCGGTTGCCGCTGATCCAGCGCTGGCCGACCTCAAAATTTGCAACACGACGTCGAGCCGCATCGGCGTCGCGGTCGGGTATCCCGATCCCAAGGGCTGGACGACGGAGGGCTGGTGGAACATCGCCTCGCAGACCTGCGAAACTCTGCTGAAAGGCACGCTCGCCAGCCGCTACTACTACATTCACGCCGTCGATTACGATCGCGGCGGGGAGTGGGCGGGCAGCAAACCCATGTGTACGGCCGAAAAAACCTTCACCATCCGCGGCGAGCAGGACTGTCAACGCCGAGGATTCAAGCGCAGTGGTTTTTTCGAAGTCGACACCAACGACGCCAAAGATTGGACCATCCGCCTGACGGAACCGGGCGAGGCCGCCGCCGCGCGCCCCAAGTGAGCCATACGGCCCGCGCGCATTCCCCGGTGCAAATCCCACGCGAAGCGCTTGGCGGGGCCGCGCTTTTCCCGAACATGGCCGAATCGACCTCCGACCGGGACACCCCCTCATGATCGGCAAGCTGCGCGGCAAGATCGACGCCATCGGCGAGGCGCACGCCATCGTCGACGTCAATGGCGTCGGCTACGAGGTGCAATGTTCCGCCCGCACGTTGCGCAACGTCGACATCGGGCAGGAAGTATCCCTGACCATCGACACGCACGTGCGCGAGGATTCGATTCGGCTGTTCGGGTTCCAGAGCGAAGTCGAGCGCAGTTGGTTTCGCACGCTGCAGTCCATTCAAGGGGTCGGCTCCAAGGTGGCGTTGGCCCTGCTCGGAACGCTGGCTCCGCAGGATTTGGCCAACGCCATCGCGCTCGGCAATGTGGGCGCGATCGAGCAGACGCCCGGCATCGGCAAAAAGCTCGCCCAGCGGATCGTGCTGGAGCTGAAGGACAAAGCCCCGACGTTGACGGTGGCGGTGCTGGGACCTTCGGGTAAAGCGGGGAGCGGGTTGCCTGCCGCAGTGCCGATCGGCAGCCAGGCCGCAGCCGAATCGATCTCCGCACTGACCAACCTGGGCTACAATCCCGCCCAGGCATCGGCCGCCATTGCCGTGGCGATGCAGGACCTCGGGCCCGAAGCCGACACCGCCAAACTCATTCGCCGCGGCCTGAAGGAATTGGCGCGGTAACGCGCATTTCACACCGCAACGCTGCGGGTTGGCGCGGCACGTTCACGCAATGCTCGATCGGAGACTTTTCTGGTGACCGCCACGAAAGCGTCCCGCCGGTGCCACGATCGCGTCCCATCCTGCGAATCGACTGCGGCCCTGAAGATCGCGTGCGTGCGCAACGACCCCCGCTGGTTCCCGATCGTGCGACCCATGATCCACTTTCACCAAACCGCCTCGAGGGTGTGATGACCGCGCTGCTGATCCCCATGGTCCTGGCCCAGACCGCACGATGGTTCACGGACTGGAACGGGTTGATCCTTCCCCTGCTGGCCATTGCGGTCGCCACGCTGCTCATCGCCAAACTCATGCGCGGCAGAACGGCCAAGCCCCATCGATCGGCCGAAAACGGGCTCCTGACACGGTCCATCGAGGCGGGGCTGCGCGCCTTCTCCGCCAACTGGCAACTGACGCTGCTCGCCTCCACGGCCCTGGTGCTGTCGCTCGCCTCGGGCTGGACGACCTGGGACGGCATGCGCAATTTCACGGGCGAGCCGGTCCTGTCGTTGATGATCACGTTCGGCGTACAGGGCGTCATGCTGATCATCGCGTGGATCATCGGCGAGAGCTTTGCGACCGGCATGACGAGCCGCACGCGCAACAGTGCCGGCGACTGGACCCGCTCGAGCCATCGACAAAAAACAGCCGCCGTTCTCGGGCTTTTGGTCGGCACCCTCTTCGCGGCCGTCTTGTTTTTGGCCATCGCCAAGTCGTTCGGCTTGCTCGAGGGGGTGACGAGCGCTCTCTCGCAAGGGCTCGGCTGGGCGCAGCTCGCCGACAAGGCGCTGTGGCTCGTGGTCGGACTGCTGCTGATCGGCGCCATCCTCGCCAATCGCCGAAGCGACATCGCCCAGCCCTATCTGCAATCGGCCCGCATCGTGGCGCGCAACGCCGTGTTGTGGGTGATGTTTCTCGCCTGCATGGCGACCAGTGTGTTTTTCTCGTTCGATTCGCTGTTTTCGTCGATCTTCCCGGCCGACGAGCGCAAACGTGCGGCCGAGATCCGCTCCATCAACCAGGTCGCCGGCATCGTCTCCGACATCGGCGCCCTGCTGCATCGCCGCCAGGGCGAAGAGATCGAAGCGCTGTTTCGCAGCGAAGGCTGGGCGCGCACCGACACCACGCTCGCCGATCTGGCGCGCGCCAGCCAGGGCGCCGAGGAGGCGATCGAGAGCTTTGTCGTCGAGCAAATGGAAGCGCGCCGCCGTGCCGTCGCCCAGCAACAGGAACGCATTGCCACAGCCTTCGCCAGTCAAGCGGGGTTGAGTTCGAAGAAGACTGTGCTCACCGACGAGCTGTCGCGCCTGCGCGGCGAACGCCCGGAGCTGGCCGCAGACTTCGCCAAAGTGAGATCCGAACTCGATGATCGCGTGCGCAGCCTCGACGGCAAGCGCATCGAGGCGCAGGCCGAGGAAAAAGGCGCGGAGGGCACGCTCAAAACAGGGCGCGGCCCCCAGTGGCGTGAGCGCATGGGGGAACTCGCCCGGCAGCAAGAGGCGATCAAAATCCAGGAGGAGCGCGTGCGCGATGCGCACAAGCGCGTCACGAGCATCGATCAGCGGATCGCCCAAATCGACCGGGAACTCGCCAGCATCGACGGCGACATCGCCAAGCTCAAGGGAGAGGCCCAGACCGCCGAGACCCGCATTGCCGCCGCCGCCCAGTCCACGGACGATGCGAGCGGCCCGAAAGGCGATCCCGCGCGTGTGCGTGCGGCCTTCGAACGCGCGCGCGCCGATTTCCGCCTGGAGCCCACCACCGACCGGCTGGCGGCGGTCACCGCGCACTGCGCGCAGTTGCATTCCGCCATGGCGTCGACGCCCGCGACCCAGGATCGGGTGCGCGACATCACATGCGATGCCAAGCAGGCGGTGGACGCGGCAGCCCGCGTGTTCGCACTCAATGCCAGCCTCGACACTTTCGCGCGCCAGTGTGTCGGCGGCGACAAGCTGCCCCAGACGGGCGGCACTGACGCGATGCTGGGGTTTGGACGTCGCTGCCTGCAAGACAGTGGCCTCGCCAGCCGCGACGCCGGTGAGATTGCCGCCAAGCTGTCCGCCATCGATCTCAGTCGAGACGACAAGGCGCATCGTTTCGTCGTGACGTGGAATGCGTTCCAGGACGGCAACCGCCTCGCTTATCTCGCGCTGGCTATTGCCATTGCCATCGACAGTCTGGTGTTCATGTCGGGTCTCTTCGGGGCCAACGCGGTACGCTCACCCTTGACGGACCTGGACGGCCGCACCGATCTGACCGCCGATCAGCTCGAGGCCGTCATCGATCAGACGCTGGCCAACACGCTGCATCCGCGCGCCACGCTGGCGGCCCTGTCACAGGCGCTCCGACCCGTCGAAAACGCCCCCGCCAGTGACGGTTTTACCTCGCACATCAGCATCGATGACCGGTCCCCGCTCGCTGCCGAAATGCGCGCGGTGCTGGCGGCGGGTGGCACCATCGGTGCCGTACGCAAGGGCTCGGGCGAGGGTGAGACGTATCTGGTGAGCGTGGGATTGGCGCGCTATTTCCCCATCGCCCAGAAGAAGTCGTGGACGGTCGATACTGCGGAAATCGATCGCAAAGAGCTGATCACCGTCGTCGGCGTGGCGCTGCTGCCCGACCCGCAAGGCAATGCCGAACAGGTGCTGGCCGACCTGCATCCGATTTCGGACGTCAAGGGTTACGCGGCGCAAACCCGGCCCGATCGCATCGCCGATGCTACCCGCCAGCGCCTGCTGCGCCGCGTGTTGGGTGCGGGTGCCACCGTCGCGGGTGCTGTGCAAAGCATCGAGGGGGAGAACGCGCGCTACCTCGTATCGACCGATTTCTACAAGACGTTGCTGCTCATGAGTGCGGGAGCTTTTCCAGCCCACGTCTCCGACCCCGAAAAGATCGCCGAACAGCAAACACGCCGTGCCGCCGTCACGCGCGCCCTCGTCGGCGAGGACGTGCCGGCCAAGCGCATCGCCCCCAGTTTGGCCGAGCGCTTGAGTCTGGCCGCACCCTCCCCCCGCGACGATCGCCCGTCGCCGGCTGCCCGTGCTGTCGATGATGAACTCCAGAGGCGCAACGATATCCGCGACGAGCTGACCGCACTGGGCGACTTGCCGGAGTGGGATGAGCGCGATGTCGCCGTTGCCCGTCGCCTGGGCGAGGCGGCACACCCCAAAGCGGCCCTCGAGCGGTTGGCCAAACGCGCACCACGCCTGGCGCAGACGCTGGCGCGAAAAGTCGACGAGTGCCGCGCCAGTGTGCACGCCGCCACCGAGCGCCTGCGGGCACGTCACCCATACGACCCTGCGACCGTCCAGGTGCTGAAAGCCGTCGCCGACGAGCTGACCCACTTGATGCCGCTCCTCGTCTTGTCACCGGGTGGTCCCTATCAGCAGATCCTCGAAGACATGATCGCCGATCTCGAACCCCAGGACGGCGAGGGTGCGCTGTCGCCAGCCGATCAGAGCCTGCTGAAACGGACGAAGGAGCAGGTCGCGGCGTTGCAGCGCTTGTCGAACGACGATTCCGACCGCCTCCGCAGGGTCGCCGAGATCCTCGATGATACCGAGGAGCGAGGCCCCCCGGGGGCGACCAATACCCGGCTGGAGAAGCGAATCCTCAACTGATCCACCCCCTTTTGGTGCCGGCCGCAGCACGCGCGATCGGACATCGCCCCCCGCGCACCGACAGGTCGGGTTCACGCCGGTTGCCGCCACATCGACGAAACGTGACCAGGCGTGATTGGGCAACGTTGGCAACACCCGCTATCGTCCTGGGCAGATCAAAAGCCCACACAGCGCTTGCCGAACCCGGCCCGATCCCCAATCTTAGGGGACGCCCAACCAAGGGGTGCCTCGACCATGATCCCGACACGCCGACACTTCGCTGCCCTCGGTCTCGCTGCCGGCGCCACGTGGCTCGCCGGCCGACCCACCGCCCAGGCGAACGATCCCGCAAAAGGAGCCCGCCCCGTGACGAAAACGCCCGAAGAGTGGAAAAAAAACCTGACCAAGGACCAGTATTACGTGCTGCGCGATCACGGCACCGAGCGCGCCTTCTCGAGTCCGCTCGACAAGACATACGCGCCCGGCCGCTACGATTGCGCCGGCTGTGGGACGCCGGTCTTCACAGCCGACACGAAGTTCGACAGCCGGACGGGCTGGCCCAGCTTCTGGAAGCCGATCGACAATGCCATCGGCACGACCGTCGATCGCGGCTTCTTCATGGTCCGCACCGAAGTGCATTGTGCCACCTGTGGCGGTCATCTGGGCCACGTTTTCGACGACGGGCCTCAACCCACCGGCCTGCGCTACTGCATGAATGGCGTGGCGATGAAATTCGTCCCCGCCGACGAAAAAGTGGCGCAGCCCGCCAAACCGTGACGCGTCCCCAGGCCGGCCCATCTGTGGGCCGGTCTGCGACACCTGAGATCGATTTCGGAGACACTCCATGATCCGCATCGCAGCAGCTTTGTGTGTCGGCCTGGCGCTTTTTGGCGGCGCATCACTGGCGCAGGTGGCGGTGCCCAAACCCGCCGAAGGCCAGCAGCTCGCGACTTTCGCGGGGGGCTGTTTCTGGTGCGTGGAATCTGATTTCGACAAGATCGACGGCGTCATCGCCACGACGTCTGGCTTCATGGGTGGCACGACACCCAACCCCACCTATAAACAGGTGACGGCGGGCGGGACGGGCCACATCGAGGTCGTCCAAATCGTCTTCGATCCGGCCAAAGTTTCGTATCAGAAGCTGCTCGATGTGTTCTGGCGCACGGTCGATCCGTATGATGCCGGAGGCCAATTCTGCGATCGTGGAGACAGTTACGAGACGGCCATTTTTGCGCATGGCGCCGAACAACTGCACGCGGCCGAAGCCTCCAAACAAGCCCTCGCGAAAACCGGACCGAAGGCCCCCATCGTGACGCCGATCCGTGTGGCTGGCGCCTTCACCCCTGCCGAAGACTATCACCAGGATTATTACAAGAAGAACCCGGTGCGATATGCCTACTACCGTCACAGCTGCGGGCGCGATGCGCGCATCGAGGCGCTGTGGGGGAAGAGCAAGACCAACTGAGGTGATCGACACTCAGTTGAGGCGCGCGGCACTCTCGATCTGTCACGGGTTGGTCAGCCGCGACTGCTCACCGCTCGGAGCGGTAGGCCCAGGCAGGTTGCGCATCACCCTGCCAAATCCCGGCATATCGCGCCTTGGCGCGGGCCTCGTGGGATACGTACTCGCGGGAATAGCGCGTGAAAGCCCAGGCCATACCTTGGCTCACCATCTCGGCATTGAGTTCGGTTGTCGCGACGAAGCATCGGCCGAGCACGCGGCCATAGACATCGACGCCGCGATGCTCGCAGCGCACCTCCCGCCCGCCGATCAGCCGCTCGAGCGTTCGCGTTGCAGCCAATCCACAATTCCAATTTTCTCCGTCGCGCATTCGGCAGGTTTGCCGCGTCTCCGGCGCGTCAATACCTTCGAGCCGCACACGGGTGCCAGCCACCACGATCGTATCGCCATCGCTCACGCGCGCTATGCCGGCAAGACTTCCCACTGCGCGCGCTCTGGCGACAGGCCGCTGCCTCGAGTCGCTATCGCTCACGCGCGCTGGGCCACTCAGGCCTGCGCCCGCGTTGCCGACCGGCTGCTGTTCGAATTGAGATGCGAATTGCAACGCCATCGCCGCGACTATCGCAACCACCCCCAGCGCCTTTTTCGTTGGAAAGCGCTTCCAGACAAACCGCCGGTTTGATCGCCGCATCGCTTGACTCCTTCGAATCGAACATGCGCGAGATAAATGGCGAACAGGGGGTCAAACAATGGTCGGATCGTGCGGTTTTTGAAACACGGTGAAAGAAGAATTACATAAGTTGTCATAATGACTTGCGTGGTCGAAAAAAGCGCATACCGACCTCGCTCGCGAAGCGATGTTCGGGGTCCGTGGACATCGCGTCATGAAGGTCCGAATGACATCGGACTGCCCGTCCACGCGAGCATCAGGCTCGACAGCGCGCGGGGGCCAGCGCATTGTCGGCGCATCATCCCTCACGCTCGATGGAGCTAAGCCCCGTGACCACTCCTGCGCGCGACCTGCCGGTGTGGCGGTCCATGTTGTTCGTGCCCGTCAATGTGCCCAAGTTCGTCGAGGGGGCGCATGCGCGTGGCTCCGATGCGGTAATCCTCGACCTCGAGGACAGCGTGCCGCCCGCTGAAAAAGCAACCGCGCGCACTTTGATTGCCGCCGCCGCGCCGAAGGTCGCCAAGAGCGGCGCCGATGTGGTCGTGCGCATCAATCGCCCGCTCGAGCTGGCGGTGCGCGACATCGAAGCCGCCGTCTCGCCCGCCATCTGCGCGTTGATTTTGCCGAAGATCGACTGCGCCGGACATATGCGGCTGCTCGAGGAACTCGTGGAAACCGTCGAGCGTGAAAAAGCCATGACCGTCGGCCACACCAAGTTCATGGCCCTCGTCGAGACGCCGGCCGCCTTCGCGCGCGTCGAAGAAATCGCTACTTCGAGTACGCGTCTCGTCGGCTTGAGCTTGGGGTCGGAAGACTTCGCCATGGAAATGGGCATGCCCCCCGCCACCGACACGCTGAGCTATCCCAAGCAGCGGCTCGCCATTGCCGCCGTCGCTGCCGGCGTCATGCCGATGGGGATCGTGGGTTCGGTCGCTGATTTTGCCGATCTCGAGGGCTATCGCGCCTCGGCCCGCCTCGCGCGCCGCTACGGGTTTCGCGGGTCCGCCTGCATCCACCCCAACCATGTCACGATCTTGAACGAGGAATTCGGCGCCAAACCCGAAGAGATCACCTGGGCGCACCGCGTCATTGCCATTTACGAGCGAGCCAAAAGCGAGGGTCGCGCCTCGATCCAGCTCGACGGCAAAATGATCGACATCCCAATCGTCGTGCGCGCCGAACGCATTCTGGCGGAAGCCAAGCGCGTGGAGCAGCGCGCCGCGCGCACGTAGAGGGCGCCCCCGCGAGGCCACGCCTGCAGTCCGTCGGACCTCAGCCGCGGATCTCACCGCCGGTGGCTTTGCCGACGGCGGCGATGACCTTCTTGCCCACCGCATCGATCTCCTCATCGGTGAGCGTGCGGTCCTTCGGCGCCAGGGTGACTTCGATGGCGAGCGACTTCTTGCCGGCCCCCATGTTGCCGCCTTCGAACAGGTCGAAGACTTTGACGCCCGAGATCAGCGCTTTGTCGACACCCTGCGCCGCCTTCACCACGTCGCCGGCCGTGATTTTCTGATCGAGCACGAAGGCGAAGTCGCGCGTCACGGGAAGCAGATCGGCGGCGGTGAATGGGGGTTTTGCACGCGTCTTGCGTTTGTCGGCCGGTAGATTCGCCAAAAAGATCTCGAAGGCTACGGCAGGTCCGGCCACGTCGAGCTGCTTCAGGATTGCGGGATGGAGTTCGCCGAAATGGCCCAGCACGACCTTGGGGCCGAGGCGCAGGGTCGCCGACCGACCCGGATGAAACCACGCGGGCGAATCATGGGTGAGCTGCGCTTTGCCGGCATCGAAGCCGAGCGCGCTGAGCAGCGCCACCGCATCGGCTTTGGCTTCAGTGAGGTCGACCGCGCGTGCCGCGCCGTGCCAGTGCCGTCCGCTGCCCGCGAGGCCCGCCGTGCCCACACGCACACCGGCCGCCGAGACGATTTGATCCTCGGGCCGATCGCCGCGATAGCTTTGGCCCACCTCGAAAAGGGCCGCATCCGTAAATCCCCGATTGCGATTGCGCCCCGCCGCCGCCAAGAGGCCCGCCAGCAAACTCGGACGCATGGTCGTCATCTCCGACGAAATCGGATTGGCCAGTTCCAGCGCGTCGCCCCCACCACCGAACAGGCGCGCCTCGTCGGCGCTGATGAACGACCAGGTGATCGCCTCGACCATGCCGCGCGCCGCCAGCGTGCGCCGCGCCCGACGCACGCGCCGCTGGTTTTCGGTCAGTGTGGCGCGCGTGACACCCGTATCGAGACGGGGCAGCGGCACCGAGGCGATGTTTTCCAGGCCCGCAATACGCGCGATTTCCTCGACGAGATCGGCGGCGCCGTGTACATCGGGACGCCACGTCGGCGCCGTTACGGAATAGGTCGGCCCCTTGCCGGCAATCGCAAAGCCCAGCGTCTCGAGCGTGCGGCGAATCTGATCGTCGCCGAGTTTCAAGCCCATGAGTTTTTCAACGCGATCGAACGCGAAGGTGATGGTCAGCGGCGCGATGGGTGGCTTACCGGCGGTCTTGCGGTTCGAGGGCGTTCCGCCCGCAACGTCGAGCATCAGGCGTGTGGCCAAGTCGAGGCCCGGCTCGATGAAGGCTGGATCGATGCCGCGCTCGAAACGGTAGCGCGCATCGGTCTGAATGCCGGCCTTGCGACCGGTCGCCGCCGTGCGCACGGGGTCGAAGTAGGCACTTTCAATGAGAATATTGCGCGTTTCGTGCGTGGTGCTGGACGCTTCGCCGCCGAGAATGCCGCCAAACCCCAGAACCGCTGCGTCGTCGGCAATCACGCACATGGCGTCGTCGGTCGTGTAGGTTTTGCCGTCGAGACCGAGGAACGTCTCTCCTGTTTTCGACAAGCGCGCGCGAATTGCGCCGACCAGTTTGTCGGCATCGTAGACGTGCAGCGGCCGCCCGCGATCGATCGAGACGTAGTTGGTGACATCGACGACGGCGTTGATGGGTCGTTGGCCTACGGCCTCCAACCGCCGCTGCATCCACGCCGGCGACGACCCGTTCGTGATGCCGCGAATCATGCGGCCCGCAAAGCAGGGGCACGCCGACTCGGTGCCCGCAGCGAAGTCGAGGCGGATATCGATGGAACAGGCATCGGTGCCTTCGACGCCTTCGATTTGCTTGTCCGGCAACAGCCGACCGAGGCCCGCCGCCGCCAAATCCCGCGCGATGCCGCGCACGCCCGTGCAGTCGGGCCGGTTGGGCGTGAGTTTCACTTCGATGACAGGATCAGACAGCCCGAGCACGTCCACATAGCGCTGGCCGACCTTGGCCGACATCTCCGGTGCCAGATCGACGATGCCCTCGTGCGCATCCGACAATTGCATCTCGCGTTCCGACAGCATCATGCCGTTGGAGACGACACCGCGGACGGGCTTCTTCTCGAGCGTCAGCCCGGTTCCGGGAATATAGGCCCCGAGCGGTGCGAACACGCCGATCATGCCGGCCCGCGCATTGGGCGCCCCGCACACCACCTCGACAGACGGCTGCCCCGGCACCAGCTCGACCTGCAGCACGCGCAATTTGTCGGCGTTGGGATGAGGCTTCGCCTCGAGCACGCGCGCGATCGTGAAGGCGCCCAGCTTTTCCGCCGGATCGACGATGCCTTCGACCTCGAGCCCGATCTGATCGAGCTTGGCCTTGATCTCGGCAAGCGTCGCCGACGTCTCGAGATGGTCCTTCAACCAGGACAGCGTGAATTTCATGGGTACAGTCTCATCGGTCCAGCCAATTCTCGACCTTCAAATCAGGAATTTTTTGAAAATCTCGAAGGTTGCGGGAGAGCAGGGTTGCGTCGTTCACGAGTGCAATGCAGGCGATTTTCAAATCCATCGCACCGATCCGAATACCGCTGCGTCTCAGTCGAGCGAATTCCGCAGCCGCAGGTTCAGTCAAGGGAAGAATGTCCCATGCGGACACCTCAGCCACAAATTTTTGAAAGCGATCGTAGTACGGGACCGCGTTCAACGCGTCCGGCACCGTTCTCAGCAACGCCAGTAACCCGCGCAGCTGTTCTTCAACAGAGACGATTGTTGTGCCCACGCGCGTTTCGATCGTGCTCAAGCGCTCCAATAGTCTTGCCGCCTGTGTCGACCCGCGATCGATTTCCGATAAGTGATCGGTATCGAGAATCAACATTTGGGCTGGCGCTTACGGTAAGCGCGCCCGAGCCGCAGGGCTTCGTCGAACAGCGGATCGTCCTTGAAGCGGCCGAGTGTGTTCAGCCAAGCATTTCTGCCCGGAGCGTCGTCCTCGCGTGCACTTTTCAAATCAGCCACGTCCTTCTCGAGCGCCTGAAGGCGCTCCTCGAGGGACAGGTCTGCATCCAACGTCGGGCTAGGCAACGTCACATTGATTTCTCGGATCTCTGCCATCGATGGCCGCCGTTTTAGGCGCGCCGACCGGCGAAAGCAACGCTTGGTCTCGTCGATCCGAAACCTACTTCTTCCCCGGTGCCGCCGGTGCTGGCCGCATCTTGGTTTCGGCTTCGGCTTCCGCTTTCAACGCCGGATCGATGAAATCGATCGTGGCCCCTTCGCGCAGTTTTTGGCCGATTTCCTGGGCTTTGCGATGGATCAGGGAGGCCATGATGCGGTCTTTGATCTGATCGAAGGGCGGCGCGCCGCGCTGGCGTTTGTCTTCCAACTTGATGATGTGCCAGCCGAATTGGCTTTGGACGGGTTGCGAGACCTCGCCTTTTTTGAGCTTCAGGGCCGACTCCTCGAACACCGGCACCATCTGGCCGCGCGTGAAGTAGCCGAGGTCTCCGCCTTCTTCCTTGCTGCCGGGGTCTTTCGAATGCTGCTTGGCCATGCGGGCGAAATCTTCCCCGTGGGCGATCAGCTCGAACACCTCTTTCGCCTTGGCCTCGGTTTCGACCAGAATATGCCGCGCGCGCATCTCTTCTTGGGGCTTGGCGGCCGTCATCTGGGAATCGTAGAGTTTCTTGGCCTCGGCTTCGTTGACGGCCATTTTCACGGACTTGTCGAAATAGGCATCCCGCAGTGCCCGGCGCTGCCAGTATTTCATGCGCTCGTCGAACGCGGGCCCCGAGCCCAGCTTTTCGCCTTCGGCGGCCTGCGCAAACAGATGATTTTCAATCAGATACTCGACGAGCACACGGCGGCGTTGTTCGGGCGCAATCGACCCCAAATCATTGCCGATTTCGGCTTCGGCCAAGCTGACATCGAGTTCGGTGATCTCGCGGCCGTTCACTTTGGCGACCACTTTGTCTTGGGCGATGGCGGGCACAGCCGCCCAGGCCAGAGCGCAAAAGCCGACGGCGAGCAATAATCTGTGCACTGTCATCACGATGATCCTTCGCTTCGATGGACGGGGAGGCCGCGCCCGACGTGCCTCGTTCGCCCGTTGTTCCGGCTCCGGCGGCAATCCGCCGCCCCGACTGCGTTCAGTTCGAACCGAGCATTGGCACAGCCGGGCTGCGGACCGCATCCAATTGGGCCGTTCGGCGTTTTCCTCAGACGTTGGACCAGCGCACCTTCTGCTACTGCGGGCTGTTGCCTTTGCCAAGTGATTGCCGCGGGAGATGGCGAAATTGGGACGCGACAGGACGCGACGAGCCGACCCGCTGGCCGCGTTGACAGGGGGGGCGGGCGTCCCTATCTCTGTGCTGTTGCGGCCCTGCCGGGTCCCGAGTGGCGCGTTTCCCGCTGGTGTCGACTGCGTCCCCCTCCCCCATCCGAAATGGGTGTATCGCGTTCGGGTCGTCGCTGCCTGAGGGTCAAACGGTCGTGTCGGCGTCCCATTGTGGCGCGAAGAGCCTGCCCCGATGACCGGGTGCGGGCATGTATTGCTAGAGGTCCCGCTCTCCCATGCTGTCCATCGGCACGATCGCCGCAAAAATTTTCGGCACCTCCAACGAGCGCCGCGTCAAGGCCTACCGGCCCCAAGTCGAGGCCATCAATGCTTTGGAACCCGAGCTCGAAAAGCTGTCGGATGCCGAGCTGCGGGCGCGCACGGTGATGTTTCGCGAGCAATTGGCGCAGGGCGTCGATCTCGACGATCTGCTCGTGCCGGCCTTCGCCACGGTGCGGGAGGCCGGCAAGCGCACGCTGGGCCAACGCCACTTCGACGTGCAGCTCATCGGCGGCATGGTCCAGCACCAGGGCAAGATCTCGGAGATGAAAACGGGCGAGGGCAAGACGCTCGTCGCCACGCTGGCCGCCTACCTCAATGCCTTGACGGGGCGCGGCGTCCACATCGTCACCGTCAACGATTACCTGGCGCGACGCGATTCGGCCTGGATGGGCGAAGTCTTCCAGTTCCTGGGTCTCACGGTCGGCTGCATCCTGCACGAACTCGACGATGACCAGCGCCGCCAGCAGTACGCCAGCGACATCGTGTACGGCACCAACAACGAGTTCGGCTTCGACTACCTGCGCGACAACATGAAAATGAACGCGCGCGACATGGTGCAGTTCGGCGGTCGCGCGCCCGAGCTTGCCGGCCATTATTTCGCAATCGTCGACGAGGTCGACTCGATCCTGATCGACGAAGCGCGCACCCCGCTGATCATCTCGGGTCCCGTCGACGACCGCTCCGACCTCTACGTCAAGATCGATGCCCTGATGGCCGTACTCGTCACCGAGCACGACGCGATCGAGAAAGAGATTTTGGCCTCGGGCACGAAAGAAGAGACGAAAGTAGAGCTCAAGACGCGCGGCCTCATCGAGGTCGACGAGAAACAGCGGCAGGTGGCGCTCACGGAAGCCGGCAACGAGCGCATCGAGGAGCTGCTGCGCGAGGCCGAGCTGATCGAGGAGGGTGGCCTCTTCGACGTCGAGAACGTGACGGTGGTGCACCACGTCAATCAGGCCGTCAAGGCGCACAAGATGTTTGCGCGCGACAAGGATTACATCGTCAAGAACGACGAGGTGATCATCATCGACGAGTTCACCGGCCGCATGATGCCGGGCCGGCGTTATTCCGAAGGCCTACATCAGGCGCTGGAAGCCAAAGAGCGCGTGCAAATCCAACCCGAGAACCAGACGCTGGCCTCGATCACGTTCCAGAACTATTTCCGCCTCTACCGCAAACTCGCCGGCATGACTGGAACCGCGGCCACCGAAGCCAGCGAGTTCCAGGACATCTACGGCCTCGACGTCGTCGAAATTCCCACCAACGTGCCCGTTGCGCGGCGCGACCTCGACGACGAGGTCTACCGCACAGCGCGCGAAAAGTGGGACGCGATCATCCACGACATCGAGCTGGCTCAGGCGCGCAAGCAGCCCGTGCTCGTCGGCACGGTCTCGATCGAAAAAAGCGAAACGCTGGCGGAGATGCTGAAGCAGAAGGGCATCACGCATCAGGTGTTGAACGCGCGCTACCACGAACAGGAAGCCGCCATCATTTCCGAAGCGGGCGTTCCGGGCGCGGTGACGATCGCGACCAACATGGCGGGTCGCGGCACCGACATTCAGCTCGGCGGCAACCTGCAGATGCGCATTCAGCAGGACTGCGCCGATCTGCCCGAGGGAGCAGACCGCGACGCGCGCATCGCCAAGATCAAGGCCGAAATCGAGGCCAGCCGCGAGATCGTGCGGCAGGCGGGCGAGGCCATCGAGCTGGCACCGGCCAAGAACGGCAAAGCGGCCAAGACGGAGTCGATCCCCGGCGGTCTCTACGTCATCGGAACGGAACGCCACGAAAGCCGGCGCATCGACAATCAGTTGCGCGGCCGCTCGGGACGTCAGGGCGACCCGGGACGCACCAAGTTCTACCTCTCGCTCGAAGACGATCTGATGCGCATTTTCGCCGCCGATCGCATCGACGGGATCTTGAAGCGCTTCGGCCTGCAAGAAGGCGAAGCGATCATTCACCCGTGGATCAACAAGGCCCTCGAAAACGCCCAGAAGAAAGTCGAAGCGCGCAACTTCGATGCGCGCAAACACGTCCTCAAATACGACGACGTGATGAACGATCAACGCAAGGTGATCTTCGAAGAACGCATCGAGATCATGGGGCAGGACGACGTGTCCGAACGCGTCGAGCAGATGCTCAATCAGGTAGCGCAGGAGATGGTCACCGCGCACATCCCCGAGAACGTCTATGCCGAACAGTGGGACATGGTCGGCCTCAAGGCGCGCGTGCAGGAAATCTTCGGTCTCGATTTACCGCTCGAGGTCTGGGCGGCCGAAGAAGGCATCGCCGACGAGGAAATTCGCGAGCGCCTGCTGAAGGAGGTCGACGCCAAAGTCGAAGCGACGGCGACGCAGTTGGGCGAGCATGTGTTGCGCAGCGCGGAAAATGCGCGCGGCATGATCGGCTTCGTGCAAAGCGAGCCCACGCTCGTGGCGTTGATGGACACCGAAATCTCGCAGCAGAGCCTGTCGATGATCGGCAAAGCGATTCTGTCGTCGAACCGCGGTGAGTTGCAAGTCAGCGGCGATATCGGCAACGATCCCGAAGCGCACGCCGAACGCATCGGCTATGCGTTCTTGCGGGAATATCTCGATGCCAAGGGTTTGGTGGAGGCCGTCACGGGCGCGCCCAGCCAAAATGCGGTCGATATCGGCCGCCTGCGCCTGCGCGATATTCACAAGACGATTTTGCTGCAGACGCTCGATCATTTGTGGCGCGAACATCTCGTCACCCTCGAGCATCTGCGCCAAGTGATCGGGTTCCGCTCCTATGCGCAGCGCGATCCGTTGAACGAATACAAGTCCGAAGCCTTCCAGCTGTTCGAGGTCATGTTGGCGCGCCTGCGCGAAGCAGTCACCGGGCAAGTCATGCACTTGCAGTTCGCGGCCGACGGTGAGCCCGAACCGATGCCCGAGCCGATGCCACTACCGCCCATGCAGGCCCATCACCTCGATCCCCATACGGGCGAGGACGAGTTTGCTTTGGCCGACGCGGTCCTTGCCGCCGAAGGGCGCGGCGGTCGCGGGGACACGGGTGTCGCCCGTCGGCCCGAGCCGGCACGAACGCGCAAACCCGTTGCAATGCCCGGCACCTCTGCCGTGGCCATCGACCCCAACAACCCCGACACCTGGGGCCGCGTGGCGCGCAACGACAAGTGCCCGTGTGGCTCGGGCAAGAAGTTCAAACACTGCCACGGGCGGCAATGATATCCGGGCGCCTGCCCAACGCCCGGAGTCGCCCATTCAACTGACGATCAAACCGTAGTCCACGCCGGGCTGAAGCCGTTGCACGTGGCGGGCCGATGTCACTGTCGATGCTCCTCGAGCCGCGGCATGATCTCGACGAAATTGCAGGGGCGGTGGCGATTGTCGAGCTGCCACTTGAGAATGCCGTTCCAGCCGTCTTTGCAGGCCCCGGGCGAGCCCGGCAGGCAGAAAATATACGTGCCCCCCGCCAACCCCGCGCAGGCCCGCGACTGGATCGTCGAGGTCTCGATCTTGGCGTAGGAGATGATGTGGAAGACGGTCGAGAAGCCGTCGATTTCCTTCTCGAACAACGGCCGCAGCGCTTCGGGCGTGACGTCGCGGCCCGTGAAGCCGGTACCGCCCGTCGTGATGACCACATCGATGGCGGGATCGGCGATCCAGCTCTGCACGCGAGCCCGAATTTGGGCGATGTCGTCGCGCACGATGGCGCGGTCCGCCTCGATGTGGCCGGCTTCGGCCACGAGTGCCGACAGCGCGTCGCCCGAGCGGTCGTCGGCCCGCGTGCGCGTATCGGAGACCGTCAGCAGGGCGATGCGGACGGGAATGAAGGAGCGGCTCTCGTCGAGCTTGGGCATGGGGGTGCCTCGGGTGTTGTGAATGGCCTACGCTATTGTCTCAGGTTCCGGTCACCGCGTCACGAAGGAGCATGCGCCATGCCATTTTTGCGGCTTCGCCGTCGAGCCCTGTTGGGTTTGACGATCGCTCTCCTCCCACTTTCGATCGCCCCGGCACAGATCCCACCACTACCGGCCGGCCCGACGATCGAGGCCCTGGTGCGGGACGGCTGGACGGTGGCGGGCTATGTGGCGGCGTCCGATATCCGCACGCTGATCCTCTTTCGCCACGTCTCCCATCCCTGGCTCGTCCAATGTTCGGTGCTGATCGACGTGACGCGCACCCCTCGCCAGATCGTCACCTGCTACGAGCTGCGGTGAGGACAATGGCGCCGCTGCACCCTTGGCATCGGCAGCGTTCTCGCGCACAACTAGCGCCACCACGAGCACGCGCGCACCTCACGCCCAACACACGGGGACTGTCATGACTGTCGGCTTTATCGGACTGGGTCTCATGGGCGCCAGCATGGCGTCGAACCTGCAGAAGGCGGGCCATGCGCTCGTGGTGCACGATATCTCGCGCCAAGCCGCTTCCCAGCACGTCGCAGCCGGTGCCCAGTGGGCCGAGTCGCCCAAGGCACTCGCCGAAAAAACCGATGTCGTTTTCATGTCGTTGCCCGGCCCCGCCGAGGTCGAGGCCGTAGTGCTGGGCGCGGACGGTCTCGCCTCGGGACTGAAACCGGGCTCGGTCATCTTCGATTTATCGACCAACTCACCGACGGTCGTGCGCGCGCTGCACGCCAAGCTCGCGGAGAAAGGCATTCATCTGCTCGACGCGCCCGTCAGCGGCGGTCCGGCCGGCGCCAAGTCGGGACGTTTGGCGCTGTGGATCGGTGGCGACAAGGAGGTCTTCGACAAACACCGCAAGCTGATCGACGCCATCGGCGACTCGCCCACCTATATCGGCCCGATCGGGGCGGGCTCCGTTGCCAAGCTCGTGCACAACTGCGCCGGTTATGCGATACAGACCGCGCTCGCGGAAGTATTCACGATGGGAGTCAAAGCGGGCGTCGAACCGCTCGCGCTGTGGGCGGCGGTGCGGCAAGGCTCGCTCGGACGCCAGCGCACGTTCGACCGGTTGGGACGGCAATTCCTGCAGGGCGTGTTCGATCCGCCGGACTTCGCGTTGAAGCTCGCGCACAAAGACATCACGCTCGCCACCGAACTCGGGCGCGAGATCGGCGTGCCGATGCGCATCGCCAACCTCGCCCACGCGGAACTGACGGAAGGCCTCAACCGCGGCTGGGGCGCGCGCGACTCGCGCATACCGATGCTCCTGCAGGAAGAGCGCGCCGGCGTCGACATCAAGGTGCCCGCGGCGGATATCGAGGCCGTGCTCAAGCGCGATGGTTAGGAGGGCTGCCGCCAAAGTTACCGGGGCTTGGCGAGGTCCGACCCAAAGATGACGGCACAAGGGCCATAACGGCAGCGACTGCAACGCCGACGGCTC
>JANOHP010000065.1:0-6564 GCA_031406575.1 Hyphomicrobiales bacterium | reverse complement strand
AGGAAGTGCATCCGGGTCCCAAGCTGACCAGCGAGGCCGACATCATCGCCAACCTGCGCAACTACGGGGTCTCCAATCTCCACCCCGTCGGCACCTGCCGCATGGGCGTGGGCAGCGATGCCGTGGTCGATCCGCGACTGAAGGTGCATGGCATCGCGGGTCTGCGCGTCGCCGACGCCTCGATCATGCCGCAGGTCGTCGGTGGCAACACGAATGCGCCGTCGATCATGATCGGCGAGAAGTGTGCTGCGATGGTCTTGCAGGATGCGCGGGCTGCCTGAGTGGCCGAGTAGAGGACAACGGTGCGGTGAGCGTGAAGCCTCCGGCCCTCCTGTTTCCCGGCCGGAGCCGGGCGCCAGCACGGCGAAGAGCCGGGACCACGTCGCTCGAGGTCGAGCCGTCCGGTGCCGCGCGTGACACTTCCCAGACGTGGCGCTGTGCTGCCCTATAACACGTTGCGCGATCCCGGATGGGCCGCGCCACGGGCGCGACCTCCGGGAAGCAGAAGGGACAGTTGACGGCGATCGGATGCGCCCTCTACCGTCTGGTCGTCGAGGATGGGTCAGTCAGGAGAGCCGCTATGGCCGTCACAATCGAACGGATCGCTGCAAAAACCGTATTCGATCCGCCGACGTACACGCAGACCATGAAGGTCACGGGAGCCCAGACGATTTTGTTCATCTCGGGCCAAGTGGCCTACGGCGACAAAGGTGAAGCCGCACATCCCGGTGATTTCATCGCACAGGCGCGCGCCACCTACAGCGCTTTGAAAGCGCAGGTGGAAGCGGGCGGCGGCACGCTGGCCAACATCGTCAAGCTGACCACGTTCCTGGTCGATATCCGGCATCGCGCGGACTTGGCGGCCGTGCGCGAAGAATTCTTCGGCAAGAAGGGGCCAGCCTCCACGCTGGTCGGCGTGACGGCTCTCGCCCAACCGGGCTGGCTGATCGAGATCGAGGCCATCGCCGTCATCTGAGGGCGTGCGAGGACGTGCGTGTGGCGCGGAAATCCGGCATCCTTGCCCGGGGCAGGATCACCTGAGCCGGGAAAGACCCCAGATCGGCGCACGGCCCCTCGCGGGTCCATGCTCCGTCCGGGGAACCAGGAGTCGGTTGGTCGTCGTCAAGAACCGAATCGTCCTGACCGTGGCAGATCCGCTCTTGGGTTGCCGATTGACTTTGCTGGTCGCATGGGCACCTTGGCGCGGGCTCAGTCGAGAAAGATCACATGAACATTGACCATTGGTTCAAGGCCATCGAGGCGTTCGTCATCACCAACAAGGCCTGGGCGCCGCTGATCGTGCTGTTTCTGGCGTTCGGCGAGTCGATGGCGTTCATCTCGCTGATCCTGCCGTTCTGGGGCATCCTGGTCAGCATCGGTGCGGTGCTGGGCGCCACGGGAAGCTTCGATTTCTGGGCCATTCTGGTCGCCGCCGCCGTGGGCGCGGCGTTGGGCGACTGGCTGTCTTATTGGCTGGGCTTCCACTACCACGAGCAGATCGCGCGCATGTGGCCGCTGAAAAACTACCCCGACCTGCTGCCCAAAGGGCACGCATTCTTTGAGAAATGGGGAGCGTGGGCGATCGTAGCCGGGCGCTTTTCAGGTCCGCTGCGCGCCTCGATTCCGATCGTGGCCGGCGCCGTGGAAATGCCGCGCGTCAAGTTCCAGATCGCCAACTGGTCGTCGGCGTTCCTATGGGCGGCCGTGCTGATGCTGTTTGGCGATGGCATCGGGAAGACGATGGCAGCGATTTGGCAATGGTTCGAACATTGAGCGCGCGCTCTTCGCTCAAGAACCCATCGAATCCGGAAAATCGGTGACGCGCGTTAGCGGGCAAAACGCTTTCGCGAAACACGAGGCCTTTCCTCGATGACTTACGAAACTATCAAGGCCGCGCTGTTCGCCGTCGTGCAGGACAACGTGGCGTTCGCGGCGCCGATCGTGTTCGCGATGGGGTTTGCGGAGGGTGTGCCCGGCTTGTCGCTGCTGGTGCCGTCGTCGGCGCTGTTTCTGGGTATCGGCACGGTGCACGGCGCAGCGGGCGGCACGTTCTGGCACGTCTGGGTGGGTGCTGCGGCGGGCGCGGTCATCAGCGATTGCTTCGTGTACATGCTGGCGCGCCATTACGGTGAGGGCGTCCAGAAGTTGCCCCTCTTTCGACGCCACGCCAATTGGCTGGAGAGCGGGCAGTCGCTCATTCGAAATTGGGGCGCGCTGGCCGTACTCGGCGGCAAGTTCACGGGTTTTATGCGCCCGTTCATTCCGGCTGTCGCCGGATTGGCCGGCATGCCGCTCAGATATTTCCTGCCGGCCAGCGTCGCATCATCCCTCGCCTGGGCCGGTGCTTTTCTCGCGCCGGGGTACGGGGTGAGCTGGTGGTTGGGGTGAGGGTTACTTGAATCCCCTGCCCTTCCGCTTCGCCCCCAGAACCTCTTCCGTATGTTGGCCGAGCACGGGTGCGGCGCGCCGCACGCCGCCGGGGGTTTCGGACAGTTTCACCGGCACGCCCAGCGTCTTGAACGTGCCGGCCTTGGCGTGCTGCGTCTCCACATACATGTCGCGGGCGAGGATGTGCGGATCGGTCAGTACCTCGTCGTAATTGAGCACGGGACCGCAGGGGATGCCGGCCTTTTCCATCGCCTCCAACCAGTAGGCCTTCGGCTTCTTCTTCATCTCGGCTTCGATGAGCGTAATGAGAGCGGTGTTGTTGGTCACGCGATCGGCGTTGGTGAGGAAGCGCGCATCGCTGCGCAGCTCGGGCTTGCCGATGATGTCTGTGAAGCGTTCCCAGAAATGCTGCTGCGCGGCCCCGATCGTCATGTACCCGTCGGCGGCGGCGACGCACTGATAGGGCGCACTGCCACGATGCGCTTGGCCGATGCGGTCCGGCCGTGTGTCGTGCGCCGAGAAGTGCGCCGCCTCGTACACACCAAACGAGGTCGCGGCCTCCAGCAGCGACGTCTCCACGTATTGCCCGCGGCCCGTCTTATGGCGCGCCTCGATGGCGGCCAGAATACCGAACGCCAGGAACATGCCAGCCGCCACATCGGAAATCGCGATCGGCAGGCGATGCGGCGGCCCGTCGGCGGGACCGCATGTGCTCATGAGCCCCGACATACCCTGCGCCATCAGATCGAAGCCGCCGCGATTGGAATACGGTCCCGTCTGGCCGAAGCCCGAGATCGCCGCATAAACGAGGCGCGGATTGCGTTTCTTCATCGTCTCCCAGCCGAGGCCCAATTTGTCGAGCGTACCGGGGCGGAAATTCTCGATGAGGACATCCGCGCCATCGACGAGTTCGAGCAGGATGGCTTTCTCCTCCGCCGTCTTCAAATCGAGTTCGACCGACCGTTTGTTGCGGTTCCAGACCATAAACGGCGCGCTCTCGCCATTGACGAAAGGTGGCATGCGGCGAGAGTCGTCGCCTGTGCCCTTGCGCTCGATTTTTATGACGTCGGCGCCGTGGTCGGCGAGCATCATGGCCGCGTACGGCCCCGACAGGTGGCTCGTCAAATCCAGCACCACCAATCCGTCCAGCGCACCCGGCATGGCCTGTCTCCCTGTTTCGATATCGATGCGGGTGAAGCGACAACGCCCCCGCGCGCACCCAGGCTACCGCGCAAGTGCGTCCGTCACCAGCGCTCAGGAGCCGAGCTTTGCCAAGAGCCGGCCGAGTTCGGGATCACCACCGGCGGGCGGCACCCAATCGACGTGGACGACGGCCACGCCGCGGGCACGCAGATCGGCCGCAAAACTCGGCAAGCCGACATTGATGACCTGCACGGGTCCCGCGATCAATCGCGCGGCACCTGTGGGCAAACCGACCACGGACGGCGCGGTCTCAGGCTTTGGCGGCATCGGCGTACACCTTGCTGGCGGCATCCACTCCGGCGCCTGCGGGCGCCGCGAACCCGTTGCGCCGCAGCACCTGCTCGAGCGACGCCAGACAGCGCAGCACGTTCTGCCGGCGACACACATAACCCATCGTGCCGATGCGCCAGATCTTGCCCGCGAGCGGTCCGAACGAGGTGCCGATCTCGATGCCGAAATCCTCGAGCATTTGCGCGCGCACCGCATCGCCGTTGCCCAGCACCGTCGGAATGCCCACGCCTGTGACATTCGACATGCGATGTATCGCATCACCGAAAAGCTCGAGTTGCATTGCCTCGAGACCCGCCCGCAGCGCACCGGACGCGAGTCTATGGCGCGCGATGCCCGCATCCAGCCCCTCTTCCAACACGACACGTGCACACTCACGCGCCGCGTAGAGCATGCTCGCCGCTTCGGTGTGGTGGTTGAGCGCGCGCGGACTCCAGTAGTCCATGATCATGGCCAGATCGAAATAGTTCGACTGGATGATGGGACCATTGCCCTCGATCAGGTCAGGCGGCTTGATGCCGGCCTCGACGTGCTTGCGATGCCCGAGGATTTCGACGACGCGGTCATTGAACGTGACCGGCGATACGCCCGGTGGCCCCGACAAACACTTCTGCAATCCGGCCGCCACGATGTCGATCTGCCACGCGTCGGTTTCGAAGGGATTGCCCGCCAGAGATGCAGTGGCGTCGACGAAAAGGATCGCGTCGTGCCGACGGCATGCGTCTCCGGCTTCCTCCAGTGGATGCAGCATCGTTGTCGACGTATCGCCTTGACACATGGCGACCATACGCGGCTGGTGCTGCTTCACGGCATCGGCGATCTGCCCCGGCGCGAAGACCGTGCCCCATGCGACCTCGATCGCAATGACCTGCGCCCGCGCCCGCTTTGCGATCTCCGTCAACAGATGCCCGAAGCGGCCGAAGATCGGCACCAAGACTTTATCGCCGGGCGCGATGATCGAGTGCATGCACGCCTCGATGCCGGCGCGCGCCGTACCGTCGATCAGCAATGTGTGCTCGTTCTTGGTTTTGTAGACCTGCCGGTACAGCGCCATCACTTGGCGCATGTAGCGGCGGAACTCGGGGTCGAACTGGCCCTGGATCGGCACCGACATGGCGCGCAGCACACGTGGGTAAAGGTCCACCGGCCCCGGCCCCATCAGGAGGCGGGGTGAGGGTTCCAGCTCTTCGAAGATATCGGGTCCCGTCGTCAATATTTTTCTCCGTTGGCGCCGGTCGGCGGATGCGTGCGCGCCCAATGCTGCGCGATATCGAGCCGCGTGGCGACCCATACCTTGCCATGGCTTTTGACGTAATCCAAAAACCGCGCGACGGCAGCAGCGCGTCCTGGCCGGCCGGCCAGCCGACAGTGAAGGCCGACGGACATCATCTTCGGCGCGCCCGCCAAACCCTCCCGATAGAGAACGTCGAAGCTGTCGACGAGGTAGCGGTAGAACTGGTCGCCCGCATTGAAGCCCTGCGGTGTGGCGAAGCGCATATCGTTGGCGTCCAGCGTGTAGGGCACGATGAGGTGCGGGCCGTTGGGGCCATCGATCCAATAGGGCAGCTCGTCGGCGTAGCTGTCGGCGGAGTAAACGAAGCCGCCCTCCTCCATCACGAGCTGCGTGGTGTTGGCCGATGTGCGTCCCTGGTAGAACCCGAGAGGTCGCTCGCCCGTCACCTCGGTATGGATGCGGATCGCCTCGCGGATGTGCTGGCGCTCGTCTTCGGCGGAGAAGTCCTTGTAGTCGATCCATTGCAGACCGTGGCTGGCGATTTCCCACCCGGCCTCATGCATTGCGGGCACCACATCGGGGTTGCGCATCAAAGCGTGGGCCACCGCATAAACCGTGACCGGCATTTGGCGACTGGAGAACATCCGCCACAGGCGCCAAAATCCGGCGCGCGAGCCGAATTCGTAGATCGACTCCATGTTCATGTGGCGCTGTCCGGGCCACGCGGCTGCACCCACGATCTCGGAGAGAAAGGCCTCGGACGCGGCATCCCCGTGCAGGATGTTGTTCTCGCCGCCTTCCTCGTAATTGATCACGAACTGGACGGCGATCGCCGCACCGTTCGGCCAACGCGGATCGGGCGTCGTGTGCCCATAGCCCACGAGGTCCCTCGGGTAGGCCGCTGTGGTCTCCATCCGTCTCACCTCAGTGCCGACAGTCTGATCTCCTCCCTCTGCCATGCCTCTGCGGGCAAGTCTGCCTCAATCTCGGGCAGGGCTGCTGGATTGTAGGCATTCAGGGTGCTGGTCAACAAGGCGACACTCTGGGCATAATTGCCGCCAGATGCGGCTGATGATCCATCGACCCTCGAGCCCAGCCGCCAGGGAGGCTATCCATGACGTCAAAGACGCCACGCGCTCGGCGTACCGTTGCAATCCTCACCGCTGCATTATCCTTCGGCACGATGTTGGCGACGCCCGCGCTCGCCCAGGAAAAAGTGTTGCGCATCGCCATGACGGCGGCCGACATCCCCAAGACCACCGGCCAGCCCGACCAGGGCTTCGAAGGCAACCGCTTCACCGGCATTCCGCTGTTCGACGCGCTGACCCATTGGGACCTCTCCTCCGCCGATAAAGCGAGCGTGCTCATTCCCGGCCTCGCCACGGAATGGAAAGTCTCCGACTCCGACAAGACGAAATGGACGTTCAAGCTGCGCCCCGGCGTCAAGTTCC
>JANOHP010000104.1:0-3295 GCA_031406575.1 Hyphomicrobiales bacterium | reverse complement strand
CCAAATCTTTCGGCGGCGTGGCGGCCACCAGCGATGTGTCTCTGACCTTCCCCAAAGGATCTTTGACCGCCGTTATCGGCCCGAATGGAGCCGGAAAGACGACGTTCTTCAATTTGATCACCGGTGCGTTTCAGCCGGACGCGGGCCGTATACTGCTCGACGGCCGCGATATCGTCGGGCTGTCGGCACCCGACATCGTGCGCCGTGGCATCGGGCGCGCCTTCCAGATCGCGCGCATCTTCCCGACCTTGACCGTGCGCGAGGCCATCCTGGGCGCGGTGCAGGCGCATCGCGGACAGCACGCGCTGATGACGCGTCGTTTTCCGCTACCGGAAACGGAGGAACGGGCGCAGTACGTGATGGAATTGACGGGGCTGCAACCCAAGGCCAATTCCCTTTCGCGCAACCTTTCGCACGGCGATCAGAAGCTGCTCGATATCGCACTGGCACTGGTGCTCGAGCCGCGTGTGCTCCTGCTCGACGAGCCGACCGCCGGTATGGGCCCCGAAGAACGCTGGGCCATGATCGACAAGGTCCGGGGCCTGTGGGAGCGCGAGAAGATGACACTCATCTTCATCGAGCACGACATGAGCATCGTCTTCAAAATTGCGCAAACGGTGCGGGTTCTCTCCTACGGCCGCGTGCTGGCGGAAGGCACGCCTGATGAGATCCGCCGCCACCCGGAAGTCATCAAGGCCTATCTGGGCACCGAGTTCGAGGCGCACGAATGAGCAACCGCATCATCTTCGAAGCCGAGAACATCGACGTGTTCTACGGCACCAGCCAGATCCTGTTCGGCCTCTCGATCGCCGTGACCGAAGGGCAGACGATGGCGTTGCTGGGTCGCAACGGTGCCGGTAAGTCGACGACATTGAAGGCGCTCTGCGGACTTGCACCGCCCAAGACCGGCAAGGTCAAGGTTCTGGGCGTGGAGATGCAAAAGAGGAAGCCCCATGTCATCGCGCGTGCCGGCATCGGGTACGTGCCTGAAGATCGTCAAGTTTTCCCGGAGCATTCGGTCGAGGACAATCTACTCATCGCCGCCAAGAAGGGTCCGAACGGCGAGGATTATTGGACGCTGGTGCGCATCTACGAGATGTTGCCGATGCTGGTGCCATTGAAGGAGCGCATGGCTGGACACCTGTCGGGCGGCGAGCAGCAGATGCTGACGATCGGACGAACATTGATGGGCAATCCGACCGGGCTGCTTCTGGACGAACCGAGCGAAGGTCTGGCACCGGTCATCGTACAGCAGATCGGCGCGTTGTTGCGCAAGCTCCGCGAACTCGGCGTCACCGTGCTGCTGGCCGAGCAGAATATGCATTTTTGCCTCGGTATCGCCAGCCACGCGACGGTGATCGACAAAGGCGAGGTCGTCTACCGTAACACGATCGAGGCCCTGAAAGCCGATGACGCGATCAAGGCCCGGTATCTGGCCTTGTAGCTTGCAGCCTGGGACATGTGGTCGTGGAATGCGGCAGGGACGCCGTCGCGTTCGGCCAGTGTCGTTACTGGTGTCGTTGGGGTACCATCGACTCGCGGGTCATGTGGCTGTCAGCCAAATGGCAACGCTCACGAGGCCGAGGAGAAACAGTGTTTCGGCGACCACCAATACCAGCGGCAGAAAACCGATCTCAGCCAGCTCGTCGAGCGATGTCTTCATGCCGAGCGCGGCAATGGCGCAGATCAGGCACCAGCGCGAGATGTCCGCCAGTTGATTGGTGACGGCCGATGGCACCAAGCCCGTCGAGTTGACGGCAACGAGAGCGGCGAAAACGATCAGAAAGAACGGCAGGGTGGGGCGTTTCGAACTCGCGGTGCCGCTGCGCAACAACCAGGCGACACCCACGACCACCGGCAGCAGCAAGGCCACCCGCAACAGCTTCACATAAGTCGCAACGATGCCGACCTCGTCGGACAACATGTGACCCGCCGCTACCACCTGGGCGACATCGTGGATCGTCGCCCCGATCAGAAGGCCTGCCGTTTGCGGGCCCAGACCCAGCGCCCGCGCGACCAAGGGATAGATGACCATCGCGACGGTGCTCAGAATGGTGACCGCCACGACCGTGAAGAGTGTATCGCGCTCTTTGTCTTTTCCGGAAGGAAGAACAGCCGAGATCGCAAGCGCGGCGGAGGCTCCACAAATCGCGACGGCGCCCCCCGTCAAAACGCCGAAGTCGCGACTGAGGCCCAGGCGCTGCGCCGCGAAGGCTCCAGCCACGATCGTTGCCCCCACCGCAAGAAGTACGATCAATACAGGCGACCAGCCCAGGCTGGCGATTTGGGCAAAACTGATGCGCGCTCCCAAAAGAGCCACGCCGATGCGCAGGATGGTCCTGCTGCTAAAACCAATGCCGGCGACGGCTTTGGACTCCCTCGTCACCGAATGCAGAGCCATGCCGATGAGAAGCGCATACAGCAGCGTGGGTCCGCCGTGATTGACGGACACGAACGCCGCCGCCATCCCGACGATGGCGCTCACGAACACGCCGGGAGCAAAGCGCGTCAGCTTGTCTTGCGCGACTTGAATGGAAAGGGGCAAGGCTCACACATCCTGTCGGGTTGTCGCGTGATGGGCTCGAGATTGCGATGAAAGTGTCGACGAGGCGAGGGTTGCGAGCGCATCGACCAGAGCATCGAGCGTGTCGAGGGTCGCGCGCTGCTGGGGTGATTGCAATTCCTCGAGGACTGAGAACTCCGTGCAGCACACGAGAGTATGCTCCGCCCCCCGAGCCATCAGATGTTGTTTGAGGGCAGCGTAACGCCTGATGACATCGTCGCCGGTTTCGCCGGCCTTCACGTTCCTGATCAGCGACAACGCCATCGCTTCGTGCTCGGCGTCGGGATGGACCGCCACCAGTCGCGAACCCGAGGTCCGTCGTTCCAATAGCCCGACGCGGCGCAGAGCGGGCGAACCCAGAACGCCGAACACGACCGGGCCGGTCGACACGAGGCCGCCGAGTTTCGCGAAAGATACTTCGAGAATATCGACGAGCGGAATATCGACCGCCTCGCGGATCGGCTCCGCGAAAGCGTGCGCGGTGTTGCACGCGATTGCCAGAATGGTCGCACCCTGGCGTTGCAATCCCTTCGCCATCTCAATGAGGATCGGCGCCGGGTCGACGGACCCGCCCTCCAGCAGGAATGCAATGCGCGAGGGCACCTTGGGATTGCAGTCGACGAGTAACCGCAAATGGTCGCTGTCATCCCGGGCGGGCGTGGGGCGGATGATCCGGGGCCACAGCAAGAACGACGCGTACGGTCACAAGCCCCCGAAGATGGCGAGAACCGG
>JANOHP010000251.1:0-13122 GCA_031406575.1 Hyphomicrobiales bacterium | reverse complement strand
GCACCCATCATACGTTGGTATTGATCTACCCACTTGAAACGTCGGGGAGCCCGAAAAACCGCCCATCGCTCTTGATCACCGATCCGCCTTTCATGACGAAGGGGATATTTTCACCTTGTCCCGTGAGCAAGCTAATATCGGCAAGCGGGTTCCCATTGATCGCAATAATATCAGCATATGCGCCGACCTTGATCGTCCCGACCTTGCCTTGCAATCCGACGAGTTCGGCACCGATGAGCGTAGCGCTCTTAATGATTTCACTGGCAGGAAGCACGCGCGCCCTGATCGAGAACTCCCGTGACTGATGTCGGTGCATTGGCCCAAGAAGATCGGTGCCATAGGCCATTTTCACGCCGGCCCTCCGATAGATATCAAGAGACTGAGGTCCGCTGCCACGCACATCTTCAATCTTGGCGAGCGACTCGGCCGGGAAGCCGAGTTTCGCTCCCTCCTCGGCAACCGCCTCGAACGTGACGAGGGTCGGAACGACGTACGCCCCCCGCTCTCGCATCAACTGGGCGGTTTCGAACGTGACGAGGTTGCCGTGCTCGACCGAGTGCCCGCCGCACTCTATAAAGCGTCTAATAGCTTCATCGGTGTAAAGGTGGCCGGCAACGTAGGTGCCCGCCATACGCGCCTCTTCGACAACGGCTTTAAGTTCTGCAATTGAGAAGCCGAGGAAATGGATAGGGTCGGTCGGCGAGGCGATCCCACCATTCGCCATGATCTTGATGAACTGGGCGCCACCCTTGATCTGCTCGCGAGCAGCGAGCCTGATTTGGCGCACGCCGTCGGCGATCCGACCGACGGAGCCCAGCCGCTTCTCCTGACTTCCAACCTTGCGATCGTCGAAGCGGCCACGAAAGTCACCGTGCCCGCCTGTCTGCGAAAGCGCCTTACCGCAAATGACGAGCCGTGGGCCCAGCATCGAGCCCTCCTCGATTGCCGCGACGAGCCCATGATCGGCGCCACCGACGTCGCGAACAGTGGTGAAGCCTCGCATCAGCATGCCGTGCATGATACGCGCCGCGCGCGCGGCGACGAGAGAATCGGGAAAGACAGCACTGCCATTAAGGCTCGCGATGCCAGCGACGACGTGGACGTGACAATCGATGAGCCCCGGCAGGAGCGTCTTTCCCTCAAGGTCGATCCGCTGAGCGATCGATGAGGTGATCGGCTTCGCCGACATCTCCCTTATGATGCCATCGGCAATCAGCAGGTGGCGAGCCTCATCTAATTCGCCGGTTTCGACGTTCACGATCTGCGCATTCGACAGGACGATCGGGCTCTCAGATATTGACATGACTTTCCCTTCTGCCTTGTGGGCAACTCCTGCCGTAATTGTAGTAGGCCTGAATGCCGTAAACGGCAGCTCCAAAGCTCGCGTTCGGTCCCGTCAATGGTCCAGGCACGCCGATCTTGATTGCGGTATCCGTCACTCCCGTCCGGTCCTGCGCAAACGCAGCGCCTGACAGGCACCCGACCAATCCCACGAATATCGCCGCCCAGCCCCGCAGGCCACCAAACTCCATTGCGCAAACGACCATTTAATCGGAGACTACATGAGGCGTTGCGGCGCTGCAAACAGATGCCTCCCACAATTTGCAGAACAGAAGTCCAAGCGCGGGAGCCCTGAAATGACGAGTGCAGATCTTCATCAGGACATGATTGTTGTCGATGGGCTGATCATTTCGAAGTTCTCTCGCGCCGTGTTCGAGGACATGAGAAAGGGTGGTCTGACCGCAGCCAATTGCACATGCTCGGTCTGGGAGAATTTCGAAGCAACGATGCGGAACATCGCGCGCTGGAACCGATTTTTCGTGGACCACAAGGAGCTCATAACGCCGGTCCGGCAGATCGGCGACATTCGTCGCGCCAAAGCCGAGGGCAAGACCGGCATCATCCTCGGCTTTCAGAACGTTTCTGCGTTCGAGGATCAGATCGGGTACATCAAGCTGTTCAAGGATTGCGGTGTTGGCATCGCTCAGATGGCCTACAACACGCAAAACCTCTGTACGACGGGCTGTTACGAGTCGATGGATCGGGGGTTGTCCGACTTCGGACATGAAGTGGTCGCCGAGATGAACCGAGTCGGCATCATGTGCGATCTATCGCACGTCGGGTCAAAGTCGTCGGACGACGTCATTCGCGCCTCCAAGAAACCAGTTTGCTATTCGCACATCTGTCCGAGCGCACTAAAAAAACACCCCCGCAACAAGAGCGATGAGGAGATCCGATTTATCGTCGAACGCGGCGGTTTTGTTGGCGTCACCATGTTTCCACCTTTCCTCGCCAAAGGCAATGACTCTACGGTTGACGACTACGTGTCGACCATCGATCACGTGATCAAGGTCGCTGGGGAAGATTCGGTGGGCGTTGGTACAGACTTTACGCAGGATCAGGATCAGGCGTTTTTTGATTGGCTGACCAACGACAAGGGTTATGCCCGCAAGCTCGTGCACTTCGAGCCCATTCAGAATCCAGAACACATCCGCCGCATTGGCGACTTCCCAAATCTTACCGCCGCTATGAAAACTGCAGGCTGGCCGGACAAACGCATCCAGAAGATTATGGGCGAGAACTGGGTCCGCGTATTGGGCGAGGTTTGGGACGTCTGAAGAGATGCCGCTCGATTGACGCGGCGTTGACAGTTGCTACCCCATGGCTACCCCGCAATCGTTACTGGCCGGATTCTTTGAATGGCCCTGCCTTGTTGTAGTCGGCGATGATGCCGTCGTGGTCGCCCTTTTTCGCGTAGGCGTTGCCGCGGAGGGAATAGGCGATCACAGAGCCGTCTCGTGGCGCCTTGCCGGATTGGATCAAGGCGTTGCAACCTCTGACCGCAACATCGGGGGTGACCAGGCCGTCCGCACGTCACTTCGTGGCGAGAGCAGTAGCACTTCCAGACGAGCCGAGGATAAATCGGAGCCGAAAAAAATGGGCGGGCGCGGTTCAGGACGACAAACGAACCACGGGTTCATGGTCGACAAGTGCCACGAGTTCAAGTCCATCGACATAGCGTGGCTGCACAGACAGAAGCTTATGCAGATGGGCCGCACGTCAACGATCACGTGGTCAGTCCGCGGCCAACAGACCGGTTCAATCGGCATTGCGAGACTGCCAGGCGGCATCCGATTGAGTTATCGCCAGCGTTCACACGGCGAGGAGTGGCGCGACGTTGCCGACTTCATTCCTGTCGTCGAGACCGCCACGCATTTCGGTGGCCGGCGGCTATGGTTCCAGTGCCTGTCCTGCCATTCGCGTTGCCGCATTCTTTATGGCGGAGCGCTGTTCCGGTGCCGGCGCTGCCAGAACCTGAAATACGACACCCAATACGAACCGCCATTCGCCAGGGCGGCAACGCGCGCGCTGAAAATCCGCGACCGCCTCGGAGGTAAGGGCGGCATCGATGATCTGTTCCCGCCGAAGCCGAAAGGCATGCACTGGAAAACTTACGAGCGGCTGCAGGCTCGCGAGGAGCGATTGCAGGAAGCGTGGGCGGTAGGGATCGCCAGGAAGTTCCGCATGTTCGAGCGCGGCGAGGCGTGACACGTGCGATCCCTGAAATGGATCGTGTGTCGGGGGGCCGTCGTGGTTTTGAAGGCTTTGGGCGAGCCGCGGCAATTCTCGTCAACGCCTCGCCGCTGCCGTCTCGCGCAAGATCCTGTAGACCGACATCCGTGATACGCCGAGCGACCGCGCAACAGCGGCGGGACCATTGCCGGCCGTGGTCAAGGCGACAATCCGATCTCGATTGATGCGTGGCTTGCCCCCCGTATAGATGCCGGCCTTTTTGGCGCGGGCGATGCCGTCCTCCTGCCGCTCGCGTCGCACGTCGGTCTCGAATTGCGCGAACACCGCCAGCATGCCGAAGAAAGCTCGACCGGCGGAGGTCGCGGTGTCGGCGCTCTGCTCGAAGACACGCAGATGAGCGCCGGCCTGCTCGATCTCATGGGCGATGTTGGCGAGATCACGCAGCGAACGACCAAGGCGATCGAGGCGCAAGACGACGAGTGTGTCGCCCTTGGTGAGCACCTTCAGCGCATCCGCGACCTTCAAGACCCTCCCCTCGCCGCACGGGCGGCCCTGGTTCTGGAGGGTCAGACCCGATCGCCAGCTCGATCCAAGGGTTCGAGCCAGACGGCCGTATCGTGGAATCCGACACCGCCATTGGGCGGAACGGGAGCCTCGCAGACGAGCACGTTGATACCCTTCCCGTCGATGAAGCTCGCGGACGGCCAGATGCCTTCGACGACGAGTGTACCGGGGAGGGCCCCATCGTCGATCGACGCATGCAGGACAATCGAACCACGTCGGTTGCCAACTCGGACGACGGCGCCGTCGCTGACACGATGCCGTGTTGCCGTCTGGGAATGGACGCGCACGCGCGGACCGCTGCCGCCTTCCTTGGCGAGTGAGGTCGCAGTCTCCGTGAATGTGGAGTTCAGGAAGTGGCGGGCCGGTGGCGTAACGAGCTTCAAGGGATGCTCATCGTCGGGCCGCTCATAGTCGTCCATCCAATCGACGACCCTGGGCATAGCCGCAGCATACGGACCGACGGCAGCCCAATCGGGCTTGAAGTGAAAGCGCCGATCCGGCTGCTCGAAACCATCGAGGAAATGGCTCTGCTCGAAGGATCGCGCCCGATCGATCCAGCCCGTCTCGGCGATCGCATCGATGCCGCAGAGCCCAGCCCTGCGGAAACCATCGTCGATGAGCTCCTGCGCCGTCATGGTGAGGCTGGGGTGTGTCGCCCCGAGGCGCCGTGCCAGAGCACATCGCACGTCGTGGTTGGATCGAGTCTCGCCGGGTGCTGCAATCAGCTTGGGCCCATAGGTCAAATGGGTATGCCCATAGGCCGCGTAAACGTCGTCGTGCTCCAGGAACGTGGTGGCTGGCAGCACGATATCGGCATACCGCGCCGTCGACGTCATGAACTGTTCGTGCACCGCGAGAAAGAGGTCGTCGCGCGAAAGGCCACGCAACACCCGAGCGGTGTCGGGCGCCACTTCGGCGGAATTGGCGTTCTGAATCAGCATGGCGGTAACCGGCGGCCCACCCTTGATCGCATCGGGCTCTCCCGTCAGAACGGCGCCGATGCGCGATTGATCGAGGATACGCACATTGGGATCGACACAATCGAGGCCATGCGCGAGCATGGCATCGAAGCCCCACGCAGGACGGTCCCAGGTCACGAAATAGGCGCCGCCGCCCCGTTCCTTCCACGACCCCGTGACCGCCGGCAGGCAGGAGACGGCATGCATCGCGGCCGATCCGTTGCGTGTCCGCGTGAAGCCGAAGCCCGCTCGCAGGAAGCTCCTGCGGGTCCGGCCATAGAGGTGCGCGAAGTCGACGATCGCCTGCTCGTCGAGGCCGGTGATGGGGGCTGCCCATGCCGGCGGGCGGGTGGCAATGAGGCACTCGACCTGGGCATCGAAATCCGTGTAGTGCGCCAGATAATCGCGGTCGGCAAAACCGTCGCGCAGCAACACGTGCATAATCGCGAGTGCCAGCGCGCCGTCGGTGCCGGGGTTGATGATGAGCGCGATGTCGGCCTGCTCGACTGTCGGCGTGCGGTAGACATCCACGACGGCGAGCTTTGCCCCTCGCGAACGGCGCGCCTGCGTCACGTGCGTCATCATATTGACCTGGGTCGAGACCGGATTTGCGCCCCACACGATGATGAGGTCAGCGTCGACCATTTCGCGTGGATCACTGCCGCGGAGTGCGCCGACACCGGCCCGCCAGCCCGACTCGGCAGGTGTCATGCAGATGCTCGAATGTTGGCGCGAGTAACCCAGTGCATGGCGAAAGCCGTCCATGCCGTAGCGCTGAACGAGACCCATGGTGCCACCGGAATGGTAGGGCCAGACCGCCTCTGGGCCATGCCTGTCGGTCGCCCTGGCGAAAGCCTCGGCGATCTCGTCGAGTGCGGTCTGCCAGGAGACCGGCTCGAACCGCCCTTCGCCTTTGACACCGACACGGCGCAGCGGGCGGAGCAGGCGGTCCGGGTGGTGCACCCGTTCTGCGTAACGGGCGACCTTTGCGCAAATGACGCCCGATGTGTAGCTCTGCTGCTTGGCACCTGAGATGCGCCCGATCCGCTCGCCGTCGAGCACGGTCACCTCGAGCGAGCATCCGCTGGGGCAATCGTGCGGACAGGCAGAGATCTTGACGACGCCGCGATCGGTTTCCATGGCAGTCTCTCTGGCAACGGCGCAGCCCGCGCTGCGCATGAATGCAGCATAGTCGTTGGTGCACGTTCCAGGAAGGCGCCTGGTCGTTGCAGAGGCGGTTTACTTCTATTCTCCGCGTCATCGGTAAGTCCGAGGCCCGTGGGAATTATACAAAGATGAGGATTGCTACACGGCTTGCCGAATGATCCAGTAGCAGCAATTGAGCCACCGACGCTCGAGGAGCATCCCTATCCCCTCGCCTCCGGCTTGAACGACAAAACCGCATGATAATCAAAAAGTTGCGGCGTTCCGAGACCTAATCGAAGGGTCTTGCCGATATCGTTGATATGGCTCGCTTTTCGGGACCTTCGCCGGAATTGAAGGGATAGGTATGCTCGAGGAGGCCCTGGCTATGAAACTCGGCGTGTTCCTACCGATCGGCAACAACGGTTGGATCATCTCGACGACCTCACCGCAGTATATGCCTACATTCGACCTCAATCGCACCGTGACCGAGAAAGCGGAACGGTTCGGGTTCGAGTTCGCGATGTCGATGATCAAGCTGCACGGGTTCGGCGGTCCATCCCAGTATTGGGACCACAACCTCGAATCGTTCACGCTGATGGCCGGGCTCGCGGCCGTCACCGACCGTATTCTGCTGATCTCGACGTGTGCCGTGCTCACCATCCCGCCGGCGATTGCTGCCCGCATGGCCGTCACAATCGACAGCATCTCACACGGCCGCTTCGCCATGAATATTGTCTCGGGCTGGCAGCGGCGCGAATATACCCAGATGGGCCTGTGGCCCGGCGCCGAGCATTGCCAGCGTCGATACGAGTACTGCATCGAATACGTCACGATCATGAAAGACCTCTGGCAGACTGGCCGGTCGGACTTCAAGGGCGATTTCTTCCAGATGGAAGACTGCCGCTGCAGTCCGCTACCGATGGCCAAGATACCGATCATCTGCGCCGCCCAGAGCGACGCCGGAACGCGTTTTGCCGCCGAGCATGCCGATTACAATTTCTGCGTCAGCTTCGGCCTCAATACGCCGACCGCTGTTGCGCCGAGTGTCGCACGGCTGGTGGAGGCAACGCGAGAGACCGGGCGCGATTGTGGGGCCCTCGTCCTCATCATGGTGATCGCCGACAAATCCGATGACGCCGCGATGGCCAAGTGGAACCATTACGTCGCCGGTGCCGATCTCGAGGCCCTCGCCTATCGGGCAGCACAGGCCGATGATGATCCGCGCTCGGATGCCTACACACTCGGCAACCGCCGGAAATTCGGGCTTGCCACGGACCAGCAGCCCGTCAATCAGGGTGTTCTCGTGGGCTCTTACGCGTCGGTCGCCCGCATGCTGGACGAACTGGCGGACGTCGAGGGGGTTCGTGGAGCCATGCTGACCTTCGACGACTTCGTCGTCGGGATGGAGAATTTCGGAACACTCATTCAGCCGCTGATGCGCAGCCGCAAGCGACCCTGAGCGGGCGAGCATTCCATTCGGTATCGGCTTGTGGACGTCGGCCTATCCCAGATAGGTGCGCAGCACGTCCTCGCTGTCGAGGAGACCTGCGGCGGGGCCGGAATGGGCGATACGACCGCCCTGCAGAACGTGCGCGTAGTCGGCGAGTGCTGCGGCGACACCGACGATCTGTTCGACCAGCAGGAAGGTCAGGCCGCGCGCATGCAGCGTACGCAGCGCCTCGATGACGTCACCGACAACGGCTGGCGCGAGACCGACGGAGGGCTCGTCCATCAGCAGGATGCGCGGTCGGGTCATCAACGCTCGGCCGATCGCGACCATCTGCTGCTCACCGCCCGAAAGCTGGCCGGCACGATTTCGGGACTTGGCTTCGAGCCGCGGAAAGAGCGCAAAAACTTCCGCCAGATCACGCGCGATACCGACCCAGTCCCGACGGGTAACGGCGCCGAGTTCCAGGTTCTCGCGCACAGTCATCGTCTGGAACAACTCACGCCCCTGCGGCACCTGAACGATGCCCCGCTTGACGAGGTCCGATGTGGTGAGCCCCATGCACGGCTTGCCCTCGAACGTGATCGTACCCGCCCGCGGCCGGACGAGGCCGACCAGTGCGTTGAGGACGGTGGTCTTGCCCGAACCATTACCGCCGAGCAGCGCGACGACGCGTTTCTCGGGCACCGAGAACGTCACGTCCTCGAGGACCTGCGTCGCACCGTAGGCGACATTGAGATTAGCGACCTCGAGCATGATAGCCTTTCCCGAGATAGGCCTCGATGACAGCCTTGTCGTTGCGGACTTCGTCAGGTGGCCCTTCCGCAATGACGGTTCCCGAGTTCAACACCGTAATCCCGTCGGAAACCTCCATGACGAGGCGGATGACATGCTCGACGAGCAGGATGGCGATGCCGCGCTCATCCCGGATGCGTCGGAGCAGGCGATCAACGTCGGCTAGGCGGACGAGGCTCAAGCCGACCGCCGGCTCGTCCATGAGCAGCATGTTCGGTTCCGAGACGAGTGCCCGCGCGATCTCGACGAGCCTTTGTTGGCCGAACGAAAGCTCGCGTCCCAGACGGTCGACGAAAGCCGCCATGCCCACGAACTCGAGCGCTCGACGACTGCGTTCGACGGCTTCCAGTTCCTCCTCGCGCATGGCCCGCGCGCCCAGACAGGTCGCAAAGAGGCCTGCCCTCGTCGTCAGGTGCTGTCCAACGACCATGTTTTCGAGGACGGTGAGGCCTCCGAACAGCGAGGAAGTCTGGAACGTGCGCCGCAGGCCCAGGGCGGCAATTGCGCTCGGCTTCATGCCGGTGATGGTCCGACCATTGAGCTGGACGCTGCCACGATCCGGCAAGGCAAGCCCGCACACCACGTTGATCAAGGTGGTCTTGCCGGCTCCGTTGGGGCCGATAACGCCGCGTATTTCGGCCGGCAGCACAGACAGGGTGACGCCGGAGAGAGCCGCGACGCCTCCGAAAGAAACACTGACCTCGTCGAGTCGCAGCCTGTTCACGGTACTTTCTCGGATGTCGGCTCGGCTGACGTTGCAGCTATCGTCGGTCCCGGAGGAACGTCGTGGGATGTAGCGCCATGATCGCCCACGTAGCGCTCGCGCCAACTACCGAGTACGCCGGATAAAAAGCCGGCGAGTCCTGTCGGTGCAAAGAGGACGCATGCCAGAAGCACGGCGCCGAAAACGATTTCCTGGGCGCTTTTGACGGCCCGCAGGGCCTCGAGCAGCATGAGCACGATGCCGGCGCCTAGCACCGATCCGGCAATCGAGCCAAGGCCACCGAGCACGATCATCGCCTTGAGCAGCACGGCCAGAAAGAGATCGTATGTTTCGGGGGCGACGAAGCTCAACGTCATGGCGTTGAGGCCACCTGCTATGCCAGCATAGAGCGCGGAGAGACCGAAGGCGAGTGCCTTGTAGCGCAGCAGATTGATCCCGAGGCTCTCGGCGGCCACCTCGCCGTCTCGGATCGCAATGATGGCGCGGCCGAACCGGGAGCGGATGATGCGCCCGGCGAGGATGACGAGCACTGCCGCCACGCAGAGCGCAACATAAAACGTGCCGAGCTCTGACGTCGCCCAGCCGAAGACGGGACGCGGAACGCGAAAGCCGCCCGCTCCAAACGTCACCTTCTCCCAATTCAGGAACACCCATTGCGTGAACTGGGCGAATGCCAGCGTGGCCAGAGCTAGATAGAGGCCGAAGAGGCGCAATGCCGGCAGCGCAATCGTTGTGCCGATAATGCAGGCGAGTGCCGCACCGGCCGGAACGGCGACCAGAAACGACCACCCCAGATGAACTTTGAGGAGTCCCGCGCCATAGGCCCCGATTCCGAACAGTGCCGCGTGCGAAAACGCCAATTGTCCGCAGTAGCCGACGAGAATGTTGAGGCCGACCGCCAGAATGACGAAAATCGAGACCTGCGTGCCGACGAACAGCAGATAGGGATTCGCAACCAGGGGCAGGGAGAACATCCCGAAGAGGCCGACGAACCCGATGACGGTCGGGCTCAGACAGCGATCGGCGAGTCTGCGCCCGGTCATCATGCACGCCGCACTGCGATCGACCCGAGAAGGCCGCTCGGCTTGAAAATCAGGGTGATCATGATGACGATGAAAGCCGAAACCTCGAGAAAACTCGTGGCGATATAGCCACCGGCAAGGGACTCGACGACGCCGATCATGAGCCCTCCGAGAAGCGCCCCGGCCATGCTGTTCAGCCCCCCGAGGACGGCTGCTGCGAAACCTTTGATGAATAGAATGAAGCCGATATCGGGATAGAGCAGAGTGATCGGCGCCATCAGAGCCGCCGCGGCGCCTGCCACGGCGGCACCGACACCGAACGCGAGCATGTGCACCTGCTCCACCTTGACACCCACCAACCGTGCTGCTTTCGGATTGTCCGCCGTTGCTTGCATCGTCTTGCCGACCCGCGTCAGGCGAAAAAAGAGGGCGAATATCGCCATCACGGCCGCGGCGCCGGCCAGCACCACGAGTTGTTGGGGAACGATGATAATGTCGCTGATGATGATCGGATCGGGGGGGAGCAGCGGCGGGAACGTGAGATAGTCTCCCCGGCCACCCCAGAGCATCCGTCCGGTGCCCTTCAAGATGAACGATACGCCGACTGTGGCGAGCACGAGGCTCACCATGTTGGCGCGCATCAGGGGGCGGAAGGCAATGCGCTCCGCGAGGGCGCCCAGCAGAAAGCCCAGCACGACGGCGCCACAAATCGATGCGAGGTAGGGCAGCCCGACAATGACATAGAGCGTATAGGCGAGGAATCCCGAGATCATCAGGAACTCGCCATGCGCGAAATTGATCGTGCCCGTCGCCTTGTAGACGAGCACGATGCCGAGTGCGACGAGAGCGTAGAGCGCTCCCGACGTCAAACCTCCCAGGACGAGGTAGGTGAGCATGCGATGCGCCCCGCTGAGCTTCTCTTCTCTGCCGTCAATCGACGGGGGTGATGGCGATTAGCTTGATCGCACCACCCGGCTCCTTGCTCATCCAGGCCGGAGATCGGTTGCAGCGGTGATCCGGCACTGCGCACGAGATCGGTCCGGCATAGATCTCGGTCTCCACGTTCTTCAGCTCACCGAAGGCCTTCAGCACCGTGTCGCGCGTCAGGTTGGGCCCTGCGGCCTTCAGTGCCGCGATCAGCACCTGGGCGCTGCCGATGCCGAACATGTTGAATACCGACAGGCGGTCACCGGGATACTTCTTCTGGATCGCCTCGCGCCAAGCCGACATTTCCGGTGCATCGGGCGTGTAGCGCGATTGCGAAATGGTGACGAAGTTAGCCGTCGCGCCGGGAACGCCGACCTGCTCCTCAAAGGCCGACAGATCCGCGATGGCGCTCTGCCCGATGGTCAGGGGCTTGTAGGCGAACTTGGCGGCGTCGCGCAGGAAGACGGCCGCGGGCTTGGGATAGAGCAGCATGATCACGGCATCGGCGCCGGCCTGGCGCAGGCGGAGGACCACCGGGGTCGCATCGTTGGCATCGGGGGCGAGTTCCTCGTCGGCCGCCAGCGTGACGCCCTTTTTCTTGAGATATTCCGTGAGCGGCTCATGGCGCGAGCGCCCCCAGGAATCGCGCATCGAAACCACGGCGATCTTCTTAGCCCCCTGCTTGAGAGCAAACTCCACCTGCGCCTGGCTCTCGATCGAAGCTGTCAGCGCCGAGGAATAGATGGTCGGCGCCACCGGATTGGTCAGCCCATCGTGCACGGAGGCGAAGATCAGCCAGGGCACGCCCGCCTGAGCCACCTCGTCCTTGGCGGCAATCGAGGCATTCGAACAGCCGCCGCCATGCAGCATGAAGACCTTGTCTTGGTGGATGAGCTTTTTCACTGCGGCAATGGCTGCGGCCGGCTCGCAGCGATCGTCCTCGCGAAGGAGTTGGAGCTTGCGGCCATGAATGCCGCCCTCACCGTTGACCTTGTCGAAGACGGCCTCGACGCCGTTCATGACCATTTTGCCGAACAGGTAGTTCGGTCCGGTCATCGCACCGAATGAACCAATCGTGATGCTATCCTTAGTGACACCCGGCACGTCTTGCGCACCGGCGGCACCCGCAAGCAGGGCAACAGCGCCCCATGTTGCTACTCTGAACAACGCTCCACGCATGTCGGACGGTCTCCCTTTGCTCCTGCACGCTGCCGCTGCGGATTGCTCGACGTTTGCACGGCCATCAGCGCAACGCATTGATGAATTTCGAGCGAATTTCTGGTATTTTCACCAGCATGGTTGTTGCAGCCAGATTAGGCGCAATCGTCAGCGGGCGGAAGAGGAAAAACTTGACGGTCATCGATCGACGCTCGATCCTGAGCCGGTACACCACTGAAACAGCTGGACGCCATGATCAAGATCTGGGGCCGACCGACATCGATCTGCACGCAGCGCGCCCTTTGGGCGCTGGTCGAGGCGCAACAACCCTACGAGCTGACGCTGGCGAGCGCGACCATGGGACCGGCGGGGCATGTCTCGAAAGGTGGGCCAGCGTTCGGTGTCGTCGATACACCGGCCTATCGCGCCATGAACCCCAATGGGGCGGTGCCGACCATCGATGACGGCGGCTTCGTGCTCTGGGAGTCGAACGTGATCGTTCTCTACCTCGCCGCCAAGTATGCCGCGCAACAGCTCTATGCCAACGATCCGGCGACCCTGGCGCGGGCCAGCCAGTGGATGGCCTGGACAAACGAGCACCTGGAACCCCCACTGCACACGCTGGTCATGCATCTCGTCCGTCTGCCGCCTGCGGACAGCAACCCGGCCGAGGCAGAAAGGGCGAAACGCGCCATCGAGAAACCACTGGCCGTTTTGGATGCGCACCTTGGCCACCAGCCCTTCGTGGCAGGGTCCGCCTTCACGATGGGTGACATACCGGTCGGTTGTGCCGTGCATCGCTGGATGCTTTTCATCGCTGACCGGCCACGCCTACCGAACATCGAA
>JANOHP010000075.1:0-17654 GCA_031406575.1 Hyphomicrobiales bacterium | reverse complement strand
CCCCGTTACGCCGTGCTGCCCGAGCTAGCCGATCAGCTCGAGCGCGACGCTTGCCATGGCCTGTCACGCGTTACTTCAATGATGGAGCAACCGCGTAGTACGGTTGGTTGATGACCGCGCCGAGCGATTGAACCCCGGTAATGATGGTCATTGCGATCAACGACGCGATCAACGCGTACTCGATCGATGTCGCGCCGCTTTCGTTTTTCAAGAAGCGACCGATCAAACGCGGCATGGCCGTGCTCCTGTGCTCGTTCGAGGGGTGTGGCACGTGTTGGCTTTTCGAGGGCTCGAAAGGTCGGGAGGATGCCCCGCTTCCGATGCTATTTTCTTCGCCATAGAGTGACATGCTATGCTGTCGCGGACATAGGCGTGTTCGCAGACAAAAAATGCTCGGCTCCTTTTTTGAAGCCGAGCATCCATGACTTCTCGTGCAGCCGCTTATTTCAGGCTGCCAGAGACTGATGTGAAAGTGCCGTTGAGGGAGGTGCCGACCAATGTTGCGCCACCGATGATCATGACGCTGATGAGTGCGGCAAGGAGGCCGTATTCGATGGCCGTGGCGCCCGATTCGTCGCTCAGGAAGTTTACGAGGTTCTTCATTGGTATACTCTCCGTACTCTGTGGACCCGCGCCTCGGGGCGCTAAGCTCGCCGGCCTGTTTGCCGTGCTGAACTTCATTGAACGTACCCCAGACAAATTAATTGAAAGTAAAAAATGGAAAAAATCTGCGATGAGGCACGTAGTGGCCCGATTAATGGATGAATATATGCATAGTTAAGCGTTTGCTACTTGGCTAAAAGCAAATTAATTCGCATGAATTGGAAGTATATACTTGGTTGTTGTTTGGGTAATGTGAGCAAGTCTCGGCAGTTGACCAAATGAGTTCTGCACATATCTTGTCATACGACAAGTTTGATAGGTCGCGGGACGAGAAAAATCTGAGGCGTTGGAGCGCTGGTCATTGGAACGTCTTGAGACCCCGTCGAGCCTTGGGAGGTCAAGTCCGAATCGATACGGTTTTGGCTGGTTTCTTAGCGAAGTTTTTACCGAATGGACGCTCAACTGGCCGGCACCGATTGAATTCGAGGAGCTCCGTCGATGACGTCTATCGCTTTCGCGCCGCGCCGATATGTGCGCAGTTTTGCAGTCGCCGTCACCGTTGCGGCGGGAGTTGGCGTTTACACCACGATGCCAGCGGCCGTCGCCCAGGATTTGATCGTGAAATACGATCAATCGCAGTTGCTCCGGCTGTCCCGGCCGGTTGCCGAGATTATTGTCGGCAATCCCGCAATCGCCGAAATCACAGTGCAATCGAACGACATGCTGATCATCACCGGCAAGACCTTCGGCATCACCAACGTCATCATGCTCGATGCCGATCGCAACATCATTCAGGATCAGCGCATCCTCGTCACGCGTGACGAAGTGCGATCGCTGCAGTTGATGAAAGGCACCAAGCGCGAGTCTTATAATTGCGCGCCACAATGCAACCCGTCCCTGGTCATTGGCGACGATCCGGCCTACTTCGGCAAGACGGTAGCAAGCAACACCACCAAAATTCGCGCGACCGAAACGGCAGCATAAAAGGGCGGTCAGCCCCAAGACAACTCCAACTAACATGAGCCAAAGCGACAGGTTGGATGTGCTGCCCGGCCGACCTGGTTCTGCCTTGATTGCTACACGGCTCGCGCTATATCTGGGTTGATGATTGTTTAGCGGGAAGCGAGCAATGATCAGTGCCGAGCACGCGCGCACGATGGCGCGCTACAATGCGTGGCAGAACCGGTCACTTTATGCGGCCGCCGAGTCCCTCTCGGACGAGGCGCGCCGGCAGGATCGCGGCGCGTTTTTCGGCTCGATCCACGGCACGCTGTCGCATCTGTTCTGGGGCGATCAGCAATGGATGAGCCGCTTCGCCGGGACTGCCCCGCCGAAAGGCAGCGGCAGAGATAGCGCGACGGCCTACGACGACTGGCATGAGCTCCGTCGGCAGCGGGTCGACTTCGATGCGGTGATTTTCGACTGGGCCGGACGGCTCGATCCTGCATGGCTGGCGGCCGATTTCGAGTGGTACTCGGGTCTGGCGAAACGAAATCTGAGCAAGCCCGCGTGGCTTCTCGTGACGCACTTTTTCAATCACCAAACCCATCACCGCGGCCAAGTGCATGCCCTGCTGACAGCAGCCGGCGCCAAGCCCGAAGACACGGATTTGATGCTGATGGGGGATTGAGCGCGATACGTTTCAGGCCCGCCCTGCACCACGCGACCGCCGACACTCAGGCTTCGACACCAGTCAGTCGTGCCGTTGCCCGCCGTTGGATTTCTGCCCGGTAGGGGCTCGCGGGATACGTCCCCAAAATACGCAGCTCCGTGGAAAAAAACGACAATTCTTCGAGCGCCAATTGCACCGATCGGTCGGCGGGATGGCCGTCGATGTCGGCATAGAACATGGTGGCGACGAACTCGCCCCGCACCTGATAGCTTTCGAGCTTCGTCATGTTGATGCCGTTGGTGGCGAAGCCACCCATCGCTTTGTAGAGGGCAGCCGGTACGTTGCGCACGTTGAAAATGAATGTCGTGATGACCGGTCCATTTCCAGGAAGCGCATCATCGGGTTCGTAGGCGAGAATGACGAAACGAGTGGTGTTGTGCGTCTCGTCCTCGACGTCTTCCGCGAGAATGTCGAGGCCATAAATGCCAGCGGCAAGGCGGGGTGCCAACGCAGCTTTGGTCCGGTCTCCCCAGTCCCGCACTTGGCGCGCGGCTCCAGCCGTATCGCCGGCCACGTGCGCTTTGAAGCCGTGCCTGCGGATAATTTTGCGACACTGTCCCAAGGCGTGAACGTGACTGTAGACGTCGGTAATATCGGACAATTTAGTTCCTGGCACCCCCATCAGCTGAAAGCGAATCGGCAGAAAATGCTCGCCGACGATAAAGAGGCCGGAATCGGGCAGCAGGTGGTGAATGTCGGCGACGCGCCCGGCCAGTGAATTCTCGATGGGAATCATGGCGAACTGGGCATCACCGGATTTCACGGCGCCCAAGGCATCTTCGAACGTCGCGCACGGGAACGGCTCGAGTTCGGGATGTGTTTCCTGGCACGCAATATGGGAATTGGCCCCCGGCTCTCCCTGATAGGAGATGCGGGTGAGGGGTCTGGACGATGTCACGGGCGACCCGTGGGTCGTCGATGCTGCGCGGGCAGCGTCGGATTTCGGTTGTGCCATGGGGGTCTCTTTCACGAGGGCCTAAGGACGCGCGAGCTCGCGTCGGGCCCGGTCGAGATCATCGGGAGTATCGACACCCAGGGGAACGGTGTCAACGAGCGCGACATCGATGCGCATCCCGTCCTCGAGCGCGCGCAGCTGCTCGAGTTTTTCACGCCGCTCCAGCGTCGACGGCCGCAACGAGACGAATCGTTCCAAGGCATTGCGGCGATAGGCGTAAATGCCGATGTGATGATACAGAGGACCATCCCCCGATGGGGCTGTGGCCCGTGTGAAATACAGCGCGCGCAGACGCTGTTCCCCCACCGGTGTGCCGATGACCTTGACGACACTCGGCGCCGTCTTTTCAGCGTCGTCGGTTATTTCGCAGGCGAGCGTGGCGATATCGACGCCTATGGTCGAAAGGGGATCCAGGCAAGCCCGCACCAGGCGCGGTTCGAGGGTCGGGAGATCGCCTTGCAGATTGACGATGAATTCATAGTCGCCTTCGGCATCGATTCGGCTCACCGCCTCGAACACCCGGTCAGAGCCTGAGGCGTGGTCTGTGCGCGTCATGATGGCCTCACCACCTACCTTGCGGATGGCGGCCATGATCTCTTCGGCGTCCGTTGCCACGATCACGCGGCCCAACTCGGCGGCCATGGCGCGCCGCCAGACATGCACGATCATGGGTTCACCGTGAATGTCGGCGAGCGGTTTTCCGGGGAGGCGAGACGCCTGCAGGCGGGCGGGAATGACGATCAGGGCGCTCGACATGGGCAGTGGTCTCGCTGGACTGTTTCACGGTGACAATTGGTCTCGGCTGATCCTCCTAGAACACGGGTGACCGGTGTTGCAAGCGGAGTCGGAAATCCTATAGTTGCGCCGCGATACCGGGACTTCGGTGGATTTTACCGGCACTTGATCGCGAACGGAAAGCATTGGGGCAGCGGCAGGTATGGACAGCTTCGAGTTCAATAAGGTCGCAGGTGCGGTCCTCACCGCTCTCCTGTTCATCTTCGGTGGTAAGGAACTGATTCATATCACTTCGGCATCCCACGGAACAGTCAAGGCGGGTTACACTCTTCCCGAGGCCAAGGGGGGAAGTGCGGGTGGTGCAACCTCTGTTGCATTCGATCCTGCCAGCGTCGTGGCGCTCCTACCGCAGGCATCTGCTGATGCTGGAAAAGATGCCTTCAAAGCCTGTCAGCAGTGTCACCGAACCGAGAAGGGCGCAACGAGCCCCCAAGGCCCCAATCTCCATAGCGTCGTTGGCCGAGACATCGGCAAAGCCCCGGGCTTTGCGTTCTCACCTGCCTTGGCGAGCAAGGGCGGTACGTGGACATTCGAAACTCTCGCCGGCTATCTCCACGACCCGCGCGGCTACGTTCCTGGCAATCGCATGGCTTATGCCGGCATGAAGGACGACAAGGATTTGGCTGACCTGTTGGCATTCTTGCGCACGCAGGCCGATACGCCGGTCCCGCTGCCGCAAAAGAAATAGGTCGCCGCGGCGCGCCCAATCAGGCGGGTCGCCGCGCAATTGCGATCAGTTCATCCAGCATGAAGCCGAGCTTTCCGTCCGTCACGGAGGGCTGCAGGAACGCTTTCAGCGCCGGTGATGCGTCGTCCAGCATGGCGCGGAGCTGCGTCACGACATCGGTGGGCACGTTCATGGTTTTCACCCAAGACTGGAAATCCATGGCCTTGGGCGCATGCTCACGGTGCAGAAGCGAAAATCCGGTCGCTTCGATCAGTGCCAACCATTCCGCCGTAGCCAGCGCGCGGCCGTGCGAGGGGTCGCGGGCTTTTTCGAAGGCATTGTAGCCGGTCGCGGCCTGGACCAGCTCCGCCGTCGTGAAACCCGGCGTGGTTTCCGGATCGGGTGCCACATTGTCGACGAGGGCAAAGGTGCCGCCTGGCTTCAGCACGCGGAAGGATTGGGCCAAAAACCCCGCCACATCGCCAAAGTGATGGGGGGCGATGCGGCAGGTCACGAGGTCGAACGCGCCATCGCGAAACGGCAGGCTTTCGGCATCCGCAGACGCCGTTTCCACATTCGTGAACCCCTTCTCGTCGGCCAATTTGCGCGCCTGCACCAGCATTTCCGGCGTCAAATCACTGGCGACGACGCGCGCGACGTGCGGCGCGAAGGCCGCCGCCGTATGGCCCGCGCCCGTCGCCACATCCAGAACGGCCCACGATGACTGAGGTTTGACCAAGTCGACGAGACGGCCCAGGCTGGCTCCTTTGGCATGGACAGAAGAGGTCAAGTAATTCGCTGCGTTGGCCCCGAATTGTTGTTGGATGAGATCTTTGGACACTGGGAACTCTCCCTGGAGGTTCGGGGCCGATGGTCGAATTATTTCTTCCCGTCGGCGCTCTGGTTGTTGAGCCGGGCGAGCAAGCTGCATGTGTCCCAGCGTCCACCGCCTGAGCGCTGCACTTCGGAATAAAACTGGTCGACAAGGGCTGCGACCGGCAGATGCGCGCCGTTCTTGCGCGCTTCATCCATCGAAATCATCAGGTCCTTGCGCATCCAGTTGACGGCAAAGCCGAAATCGAACTTGCCCTCCTGCATGGCCTTCCAGCGGTTGTCCATCTGCCAGGAGCCGGCCGCACCTTTGGAAATCGTCTCGATCACCATGGGAATATCGAGGCCAGCCTTTTGTGCGAAATGCATGCCTTCGGAGAGGCCCTGCACGAGCCCTGCGATGCAAATCTGGTTGACCATCTTGGTGAGCTGACCCGAACCTGCCGGGCCGATCAGGTTCACGGCGCGCGCGAACGCCGAGATAACGGGTTGGGCCCGGTCGAAAACGGGTTTGTCGCCACCGACCATCACGGTGAGAACGCCGTTTTGCGCGCCGGCTTGACCGCCCGACACGGGCGCGTCGAGACATCCAAAGCCTCTGGCGGTGGCCAGCGCATGCAAGTCGCGCGCGACGTTGGCCGAGGCTGTCGTGTTGTCGATGAAAATGGCGTCCTTACCGACGGTCTCGAACGCCCCGTCCTTGGCCGTCGTCACGGCCCGCAAATCGTCGTCGTTGCCGACGCAGCAGAACACGTATTCGGCACCCTTTGCGGCCTCGGCAGGCGTGGCCGCGGCGCGTCCGGCGCCGTGCTCTTTGACCCAGGCGTGGGCTTTTGCGCCGGTGCGATTGTAGACGGTGAGATCGTGTCCGCCCTTTTTGAGCAGATGACCCGCCATCGGATAGCCCATCACGCCCAAGCCAATGAATGCAACCTTCGCCATCGCCGATCTCCGCTGCTGCCGCTGTCCAAGACAGGGCGTTCTAGCGGATGCGAGAGCGAATGTCAGTGGTGGTGATCAGAGGAGCCCGAGGTGCAGTGGCAGCAAACCCTCAGGCCGCCGCCAGCTTTTCGGCTTGCGACAGCAGTATATCCAGAGATTCGCGGCTTTCTTTGCCCATGACGTCCTGGGCCCGCTTCTGCGCCATCTGCCAAACAGGGAATGCGTCGCGGATTACGGCCTGACCTTTCAAGGTCAGATGCAGGCCGCGGCCGCGCCGCCCGGCCGGTGGGTCCATCGTGATGTGACCCAGCGACAAGAGCCGTTTCAGATTGCGCGACAGCGTCGACTTCTCGATGTCGAGGTCGATGCCGATCTCGGCGGCCGTGATGCCGTCGGTCTGGGCGAGCTGTGTCAACAGTGTGAACTGGCTCGCCGTAATCTTGTGGCTGCGCAGCGCGTCGTCGTACACCCGTGTGACAATGCGGCTGAGCTGGCGCACACGCGTCGAAATGCAGGACTGCGATGTCGTGTGCGCGATTGCCTCGAGCTCACTCTGGGCGTTTTCGACTTTGGATGGCATCATGGTCATGAGGAGCCTCCCCCGCGTGGCTCGTGAAGATACAACCCCTATGCCGCGATTCGGGATTCGGCGGCAAGCCCGCGAATACCAACAGGAAAAAAATGCGCGTCGCGGCCTTGCACTGTCACACTCCCGAAGCATCTATGATCGAATCATTCGGATTGGTCGTTCATGCTGCGTCTTGGCGACAGGTACATGCCGGCACATCGGATGCGGCACCCGGGTTGGGCCAGTCACGCGATTCACCAGTCGTCGGTCTGACGAGGCATTTTGGGATTGAACGATGCCCCATTCTCACCCAGCCTTTGCACGCGCAGAGGCATTCTGCGCGGCCTATGATCTGCGCCTTCCCATCCTGATGGCGCCGATGGCGGGGGCGTGTCCGGTTTCACTGGCGAGCGCGGTGGCGCGGGCGGGGGGCTTGGGAGCTTGCGGAACGCTGCTTATGACGCCGGCGGTGATTCGGGCATGGGCGAGCGAGGTCCGCGCGGCCACCAATGGCGGTTTTCAGCTCAACATTTGGATTCCCGATCCCCCTCCCGTGCGTGATGCCGCGCATGAGGCCGACGTGCGCACCTTTCTCGCGCAGTGGGGGCCGACGGTGCCCCCGGACGCAGGCGATGCGACGCCACCGGATTTCGCCGCCCAGTGCGAGGCGATGCTCGAGGCGGGTCCAGCGATCATCTCCTCGATCATGGGGTTGTACCCTGAGGAGTACGTCGCGCGCATGAAAGCGTTGGGCATCCGGTGGTTTGCAAACGTCACGACGGTCGCCGAGGCGAAAGCCGCCGTGGCGGCCGGCGCGGATGCCGTCGTCGCGCAGGGCATGGAGGCGGGCGGCCATCGCGGCGCCTTCGAGGCAGATCGCGCCGCAACCGCGCTGGTCGGCCTTTTTGCGCTGCTTCCAGCTGTCGTCGACTCGGTGGGTGCAGAGGTGCCCGTCATCGCCACCGGCGGCATTGCCGACGCCCGCGGTATTGCTGCAGCCCTCATTCTGGGAGCATCGGCGGTGCAGATCGGGACGGGCCTGCTCCGCACACCCGAAGCCAAGCTCGCGCCGGCGTGGGCCGATGCGATCGGGAGGGCGCAACCGGAGGACACGACGGTGACACGAGCCTTTTCCGGACGCCTCGGCCGGAGCATCGCGACACGATACGTGGAAGCTGCCAACGCAATCGACGCCCCCACACCGGCGCCCTATCCCGTGCAACGGGGCCTGACGCAGGCCATGCGCGACGCGGGCACCAAAGCCAACGACATCGATCGCATGCAAGCTTGGTCAGGCCAAGCGGGACGCCTCGCACCGGTGGAGCCAGCTGAAATTTATGTGCAACGGATTTGGGCGGAGGCGCAGAAGATGCTCGGCTGAGGCGGTCCCTATGGTCGCCAGGATCAACCCGCGCCAGCCAGCAGTGAGAGTTGGCGTGGGCTCATACCGTCCTGATCGACGAGGCGGGTGGGATAATCGCCGGTAAAGCAGTGGTCGGTGAATTGGGGATTGCGCGAATCGCGCCGTTCATGCCCCAGCGCGCGATAAATGCCATCGACCGAAATGAATGCCAAGCTGTCCGCGCCCATGAAGTCGCGCATCTCGGCGACCGTCATGTTGGCGGCCAGCAGCTCGTTGGTATGGGGTGTGTCGATGCCGTAAAAGTCCGGATGCGTGATCGGCGGGCTCGAGATGCGCATGTGCACTTCGCGTGCCCCGGCTTCCTTCAACATGGCCACGATTTTCTTCGAGGTGGTGCCGCGCACCACGCTGTCGTCGATGAGGACGATGCGGGCGCCGCGAATGACGCCGGGATTGGCCGAGTGTTTCAACTTCACGCCGAGCTGGCGAATGCGTTGCTCGGGCTCGATGAAGGTGCGGCCGACGTAGTGATTGCGGATGATGCCCAGTTCGAAGGGAATGCCGGAATGCTGCGCGTAGCCGATGGCGGCGGGCACGCCCGAGTCGGGGATGGGCACCACGACATCGACATCGACGGGCGATTCTTTGGCCAGCTCCGCGCCCATCTGCTTGCGGATGTCGTAAACGCTGCGTCCGCCGACGATGCTGTCGGGGCGCGCGAAGTAGATGTATTCGAAAACACACGGCCGCGCGGGACGACGAGGGAATGGACGGTGGCTCGTGAGCCCATCGCGCGTAATCACCACGACCTCGCCGTTTTCAACGTCGCGCACGAATTCGGCGCCGACGATGTCCAAGGCGCACGTCTCGGACGCCAGCACCCACGCATCCCCGAGCCGGCCGATCACGAGGGGCCGAATACCAATTGGATCGCGTGCCCCGATCAGCATGTCATTGGTGATGCAGCCCAGCGCGTAGGCGCCCTCGATCTGCAGCAGCGCATCAATGAAGCGCTCCACCACGCGGCGCTTCTTGGAGCGTGAAATGAGGTGCAGGAACACTTCCGTATCGGACGTGGAATGAAAAATAGCGCCGGAGGAGACGAGTTCTTTGCGCAGCGTCAGCGCATTGGTCAGATTGCCGTTGTGGGCAATCGCGAAGCCACCCTGGTCGAGATCGGCGAACAACGGCTGTACGTTGCGCAGCACCACACCGCCCGTGGTCGAGTAGCGGTTGTGCCCCAGCGCTATGCGCCCCTGCAGGCGGTCGATGACATCGATCTTGTTGAAGTTGTCACCGACGAGGCCCAGATGGCGCTCTTGGTGGAACCGGCCCTCGTCGAAGCTGACGATGCCGCTCCCCTCTTGGCCCCGGTGCTGCAGCGCATGCAAGCCAAGTGCCGTGATCGCCGCCGCATCGTCGTGGCCGAAAATGCCGAAGACGCCGCACTCTTCACGCAGGCGATCATCGTCGAAGGAAGGTCGCACGAGATCGGGAGACGTGTTGGGATGGCGTACGGTCATGGATGCCGCTCCGACGTTGCCAAACTCCGACCCTCACGAACTTCGACCCGGGTGTTCTCACGCTGAGCCGTGGTCATAGTCCTTTATGCGAGAGATTCAAGTCCACAACCACCTGGAGACGCTGGCTTTCGAAGCGATTTGCTTCATTGGCCACCTGAACACTGTAATCTTTCGTTGCCTCAGCCCTGTTGGTCTGGCTTAGGGTCGGTCAGCGATGGGGGCACGAAGCGCACGAGCAACCGCTCGAACGTCTGCCCAGTCGATTTCAAATAAGGCAGGGATTTGGCTTCGCGCACCCACACGTAGGGCGACGGCTCGGGAAAAAATTTCTCGTAGAACATGTACGGGATGACGATCAGCACGAAGCCGCGCACGGCCCCGAAAACGAAGCCCAGCACGCGATCGATCATGCCCACGTTCGAATCGAGAATGGTGTCGGAGATGCGCGCCGTGATCAGGTGCACGATAACCAGAGCGACGAGAAAGATGATGGCGCCGACCACGATTTGCACGACGACCAGTGGTGCATCGTTGAACTGTTTTGCCAACTCTTGCGCCGCGGGTTTGTGGAACATCACGAAGTACAACACCGCCGCCGCAGCCGCGACCCATGACAAAATCGACAGGACCTCGCGCGTAAAGCCACGGTACATGGCGAGCAAACCCGATAGCACCATCATCGCGAGAAGGACCAGGTCGAGGTAGGTGAGGGGGCCCATGCTGAGGTCGTCCTTCGCTCGTATGTCGTCGTCGACCGTCTACACGCAGCCAAATCCAGGGTCGCACGATGGCGCTCTCACTGGCACGGCCCTATCGTCTCCGCAAGCTCCCTCAGATGAGAAAGCCGTTGAATATCGAGCTTGGGGGCGCCTTGATCGAGATCGCCGGCGGCCGGCACGATAGCCTGTTTGAAGCCGAGCTTCTGGGCTTCCTTGAGGCGCGTTGTCATGTGACCTGCCGCTCTGATCGCGCCAGACAGGCTGATTTCGCCGAAGTAGACGTGGTCGACCGACAGGGCAACACCAGAAAATGACGACAGCAGGGCGGCGGCCGCAGCCAGATCGGCGGCTGGCTCGGTAATCTTCAATCCGCCCGCGACATTCAGGTAGACGTCGTGTTGGGCAAGGCTGACCCCGCAGCGCGCGTCGAGCACGGCGAGCAGCATCGACAGGCGGCTCGCGTCCCATCCGACCACGGCGCGGCGCGGCGTGCCGAGCGTCGAGGGTGCCACCAAGGCCTGGATTTCCACCAGGATCGGCCGCGTGCCTTCGACGCCGGCAAAAACGGCAGCGCCTGGGGCTTTGGAATCACGGTCGCCGAGGAACAGTTCGGACGGGTTGGCGACTTCGCGTAGGCCCTCTGTCGCCATTTCGAAGACGCCGATCTCGTCGGTGGCACCGAATCGGTTCTTGACCGAGCGCAGAATGCGGAACGGGTGGCCGCGATCGCCCTCGAAATAGAGCACCGTATCGACCATGTGCTCGATCACCTTGGGTCCCGCGATCTGGCCGTCCTTGGTGACGTGCCCGACCAGCAGCAACGCGGCGCCCGACTGCTTGGCGAAGCGGATGAGTGACTGGGTGGCCGCGCGCACTTGACTGACGGTGCCGGGGGCAGCCTCCAGGGCTTCGGCCCACAACGTTTGGATCGAATCGATAATGATGAGGTCGGGACGACGACCTTCTGCCAGTGTAGCCAAGATATTGGCGAGGTTGGTTTCGCTGGCGAGTGCTACGGGCGCGTGGGAGAGGCCCAGCCGTTCCGCCCGCAGCCGCACCTGAGCGGTTGCCTCCTCACCCGAGAAATACATCGTGCGCCGACCGGCCATGGCAAACGCCGCCGACAGCTGCAAGAGCAACGTCGATTTGCCGATGCCCGGTTCACCGCCGATCAGCAGCGCCGAACCCGGAACAATGCCGCCGCCCGTCACGCGATCGAGTTCGGCCATGCCGGTCGACAAACGCGGCGGCGCTTCGCCCCGCGTTGCCAGCGTCTCGAGGGCCACGACGCGCCCCCGCGACTGACGTGTGATGCCCGAGCCCGGCGCGGGACCCGCATCCGTCTCCTCGACGAGCGTATTCCACTCGCCGCAGGACGGACACTTGCCGACCCATCGCGTCGCGTGGCCACCGCAGCTCTGACAGACGAACGAGGATTTGGCGGGCTTTGCCATGGGGCGATCAGCCTATCGGTCCAGGGCTTGTGCCCTCATAGATTCGGTGCACTCGTTGTCCGAGGCGCGTGAGCAATTCGTATCCGATGGTGCCGGCGCGGTCCGTCAAGTCGTCGATCGTGGTGCGTGCCCCTAAGACTTCCACCCAAGCCCCGCGCGCGGCGAGGTTTTGCGGCACGTCGGTGACGTCGACGGTGATGAGGTCCATCGAGACGCGCCCGATCACCGGTACGGCGTAGTCGCCGAGAAAGCCGACAGGTCCGGGTTGGCCCGAGGACCCGCTCAACGCACGCAAGAAGCCGTCGGCGTAGCCGCAAGCGAGCGTGGCGACGCGCGAGGGGCGCTGCGTTTGGTAGGTTGCCCCGTATCCGATCGAGTCACCGGCGGCGACGTCGCGGACTTGCAGGATGCGCGCTTGCAGCCGCACCACCCACTGCATGGGATTGGGGCTGCCCTCGAAGGCCCGCCCGCCGTAGAGCGCAATGCCGGGTCGCACGAGATCGAAATGGTAATCGGGGCCGAGGAATGTACCGCCCGAGTTGGCGAGGCTTGCCGGAGCGCTGGGCAACATCGCCCGCAAGCGCTGAAAGCGTGCGAGCTGCAAAGCATTGACAGGATTATCGGGCTCGTCCGCGCAGGCCAGATGGCTCATGACGAGCGCCAGATCGAAATGATCGAAGAAGTCCCGCTCGTCGCCAGCCAGAGTCTCGACCTCTGCGAGGGGGAGCCCCATGCGGTTGATGCCGGTGTCGACGTGCACGGCTGCCCTGAGGCGGCGGCCCGTGGCGTCACAGTACGCGGCCCATTCGCGGATTTCGGCGAGGCTGGCGAGGCAGGGGCGCAAGTCGAACCCTGCATAGTGTGGCGAAGCGCCCGGCAAAAGGCCGTCGAGAACGTAGATGGCCGCGCCCGGACTGACGCCGCGCACGATGCGGGCCTCCGTCAGCGTGGCGACGAAGAATGTCCGGCACCCTTCGGCGACGAGGGCGCGCGTGATCTGCTCGAGACCCAACCCATATGCATTGGCTTTGATGACGCCCGCGCACTCGGCCGCACCCGCCACATGGTTGAGCGCCCCCCAGTTGGCCCGCAAGGCTCCCAGATTGATCGTCAGCACGGCACGGGCGTCGGCCGGGATGGGGGCTTGATCGCGAATCACCGTCGAGGTCTCCTCACCTTGCAGAGTACCACGTGCTGCCCCTTCGTCCGGCGACGACCTTGGGCGGTGCTGGTCGAGAGATCGCTGATGCCGACAACGTCTCTCGACACGTCCCGGCGAAACGTTTCAACTGATGCTCATGACGGACACAGTCGCCCTACCCCTGCCCACGCCGTTGCGGCGCTTGATGGTTCTCGTGTCCGTGATTCTGGCAACCACGCTCTATGGCACCACGCTGCTCATCGTGTCGACGATTTTGCCGCGCATGCAGGGGTCGTTTTCGGCGACGTCCGACGAAATCGCCTGGGCCATGACCTTCAATATTCTGGCGACGGCCATCGTCACGCCCATGACCGGCTGGCTCGCCGGTCGGTTCGGCCGGCGTGGAACGATGGTCGGCTCGTTGTCGGGGTTTACGATAGCGGCGCTCATGTGCGGCCTGACCGAGTCTCTCGAAGGCTTGGTGTTTTGGCGCATCCTCCAGGGTGGCTTTGGGGCGCCGACGACACCGCTGGGCCAATCCATTCTCATGGACACGTTTCCCCGTCATCAGCACACGATGGTGATGGGATTGTACGGCTTCGGTGTCGTCATCGGCCCCGTGATCGGCCCTTGGCTCGGGGGCATCATGGCCGAGGTGTATACGTGGCGCTGGGCCTTCTATGTCTTGGTGCCCGTCGGCGTTATCGCGGTCATCGCGCTGCGCTTTTCGCTGCCGGCCGAGGCGCAACCGCCCAAAGTGCAGCTCGATTGGATCGGATTTCTGGCTCTGTCGATTGCCTTGGGGGCGACGCAGCTCGTTTTGGCGCGCGGCCAGAGGCTCGACTGGTACGATTCGGGAGAAATCATCGTCGAGTCGATCGTCGCTGCACTCGCGTTCTGGGTGTTCGTCGTGCATTGCCTGACGACGGCGCGGCCGTTTCTCAATCCGCGACTGTTGCTCAACCGCAATTACGCGATCGGCCTGCTACTCGTCACGATCTACGGCATGCTGAATTTCACACCGATGGTGTTGTTGCCGCCGCTGCTCACCGGTTCGGCCGGCTATACCGATTCGCTCGTCGGCATGGTCGTGGCCGGGCGCGGCGTCGGCGGCTGTATCGGTTTCCTGATTGCGGGTTTTACCGGGCGCCTCGATGCCCGCATTTCGATGATGATCGGCTTCGGCATGCTGCTGACGGCGGGCATCTGGCTGACGCACATCGATCTCAATGTGGATCATGTGACGCTGACGCTCAACGCGGGGTTGCAGGGCTTGGCCATAGGATTGATCTGGGTGCCACTGACGACGGTCACGTTCTCCACCATAGGCCGCGCCGAGATGGCCGAGGCGACCGCCGTCTATCATCTGCTGCGCAATCTCGGATCGAGTTTCTTCATTTCGATCTGCGTCGCCGAGATCGTGCGCTCCACCAGCGCCAACTATAGCCGCATGGTGGAACAGATCAGCCCCTACAATAAGCTGCTGGGAGAACCGTCGGCTTTGGGGAATTGGAACCCCGATACGTTGGCCGGTTTGGGGAGTTTGTCGCGAGAAGCCGGGCGGCAGGCTACGATGCTGGCCTATCTCAATGCCTTCGGCCTGTTCACCGTGGCCTGCGCGTTGACGCTCCCGCTGATCCTGCTGATGCGCGGAAAGCCCACAGCACCGTCCCCCTCACCGTCGAAATCCGAGCGCTGATCACTCCCGGCGTTCGGGCAGGTACTGGTCGCGGGCGAGGTCCGAAAAGCGCGTGAAGCTGCCTTCGAACGCCAACGTGATGGCGCCCACAGGGCCGTGACGTTGTTTGCCGATGATGACCTCCGCCTTGCCCGAAACCTGCTGCATCTTCTCCATCCAGGTTGCGAATTCGGCCGTCCCCTCATTGGGCTTGGAGCGCTCGATGTAATATTCCTCACGAAACACGAACATGACGACATCGGCGTCCTGCTCGATCGAGCCCGATTCGCGCAAGTCCGACAGTTGGGGACGTTTGTCTTCCCGCTGCTCCACTTGGCGTGAGAGCTGGGACAGCGCGATGATCGGCACCTCCAGCTCTTTGGCCAGGGCTTTCAAGCCCGTCGTGATTTCAGACACTTCTTGCACGCGGCCTTCCTGCGAGCGCTTGGCCGACCCCGTCAGCAACTGCAGGTAGTCGATGATCAACAGCCCCAAGCCGCGCTGGCGTTTGAGTTTTCGCGCGCGAGCTGCAAGCTGAGCAATCGAAATGCCGCCCGTCTGGTCGATGAACAGGGGGATTTGCGCAATCTGCTGGGACGCCTGCACGAGGCGCTTGAATTCGCCATCGTCGATCATGCCGCGCCGGATTTTCTCCGATGAGATCTCCGCTTGTTCGGACAGAATACGGGTGGCGAGCTGCTCGGCCGACATTTCCAGCGAGAAAAACCCGACCACGGCCCCGTCGGTATCTTTCATCGTCCCGTCGGGTTGCGCCTCGGATCTATGCGCTTTGGCGACGTTGAAGGCGATGTTGGTGACGAGCGCGGTTTTACCCATGCTCGGCCGTCCCGCGAGAATAATGAGATCGGAAGGCTGCAACCCGCCCATCTTGTTGTCGAGATCGCGCAAGCCGGTGGCGATGCCCGACAGGCCGCCGGCCCGCTGATAGGCATTGTTGGCCATCTCGATGGCGTGCGTCAGCGCGGTGCCGAAGCCCATGAAGCCTTGGCCGTATTTGCCTTGCTCGGCCAGAGTATAGAGTTGGCCCTCCGCACTTTCGATCTGGACCGCCGGATCGAGGTCCACGGGCGAATCGTAGGCCGTATTGACCATGTCCTCGCCAATGAGGATCAACTGGCGGCGGATCGCCAAGTCGTAGACCGTGCGGCCGTAGTCGCGGGCATTGATGATGCTGGTCGCGTTTGCGGCCAGCCGCCCCAGGTATTGAGGCACCGTCAAGTTGGCGTGGATGGGCTCTGCGGTCTCGAAGAAGGTGCGCAACGTCACCGGGGTCGCTTGTTTGCCTGAACCGATGAGTTTGGCCGCAGTCTCATAGATTTGCCCGTGCAGGGGGTCGAAGAAGTGAGGCGCATCCAGGAACGCCGACACACGGTCGTGCGCCTCGTTGTTGACGAGGATGGCGCCGAGCAGGGCCTGCTCGGCTTCCAGGTTGTGGGGGGCCGCGCGAAAAGCGGGCGTATCGGCGCCCGTGTCGGCGACGGTCTCGGCGGTTCGGTGTGATGCGCTCTGTGTCATGCCGCAGCCCTATCCGATTCGGCCGGTTGCCCCGATCCGCGGTTGGCGCCGACATCAGCTCATCCCCGCAATGCACAGGCTGCGGGGGGACGCGTCATGGGCCGCTTCACATTCGCTGGCGGCACGACAGCTGAATTCAATCCCCCTGAGACGCGTCAGGGGCCCTGAAACACCGGTTTTCTCGATGGGAATCGAGTCGCTTGGGGCGTTCTGGGGGCTGAGACACTGAAATTTATGTCCACAGATCGTTAAGAAACATGAGAACAAAAAAAGAACATTATCCTTTTTCGTGGCGTTCGGGACACTAGTGGCTGACTTTCCCACATCAGTTGGCCAGCCTGTGTTTGCCTCGGGCACCGTCGTCCCGTAAGTCTCAGACCTTAGTCGAGTCGTGTGGCAGGATCTGAAGGTCAACTTCAAGATCGAAGAAATCATCTCGAGCGCGTCGCGGACTGTCCGCTGAGCGAGATGAGTGAAGCGCAGGAAGCAAGCCCGGCGTATCACGCGAAGCCAGCCACACCGTAAGTATCCCAGCGTACCGTAACTGTAACATTCGCGTCTTCGCGTCTTTTCGAGACGGCGTGCGCTTCACGCGCGTGCGTGCGGCCTCGACAGGACACGGAAGCAAGCGCCGGGCTGCGCGTGTTGCTTCTTGCATACCATGAATTAACTGCATCAGAGGATGAGGGGTAGGATGAATAAAGCTACTCGTTACGCAATCGCCGCAGCATTGACGACGACCCTGATGGGCTCGTCGGCCATGGCGGCGGATTTGGGCGGCAACTGCTGCGCAGATCTCGAAGAGCGGATCGCCGAACTCGAAGCCACGACCGTCCGTAAGGGCAATCGCAAGGTTTCGTTGACGATCTCGGGTTTCGTGGGCCACACCATTTTGGCCTGGGACGACGGCACGCAGTCGGACACCTACATCGGTGACACCGGCAACTTGACGTCGCGTTGGCGTTTCCGCGGGGAAGCCAAGATCAATCCGTTGGTCACAGCTGGCTTCACGTACGAATTCGCTGCCGTGACGAACAGCATCGGCAATGCTGGCAATCAGCTGAACTTCGGTGACGACCTCGGTATGTCCGGCAACGTCGGTGGCAACACCTCGTGCGGCGTCTCAGGTATTGCATCGAGCACAGTTGGCTGCGCCACGTTGCGTGATGCGACTGTCTTCATGCGCCACACCCAGTTGGGCTTGGTG
>JANOHP010000068.1:0-10558 GCA_031406575.1 Hyphomicrobiales bacterium | reverse complement strand
GACGTTGCCGTCATGCTGGTCGATGCGCGGCACGGCGTGAAGCCACAGACGCGCAGGCATGCTGCCATCCTCGACCTCGTCGGCGTTCGCCACGTCATCCTCGCCGTCAACAAGATGGACCTGGTCGATTTTCGCGAGACGCGATTTCGCCAGATCGAGAGGGTTTTCGATACCCTCGCGAAGACATTCGGCTTCCACGATGCCAGAGCCATTCCGGTCTCCGCCAAACACGGAGACAACGTCGCCCGTCGATCGTCGGTCATGTCGTGGTATCGCGGCCCGACATTGCTCGAGCGTCTCAGCACCGTGCCGCCACGCACCCGTGTATCCGATGGCCCTTTCCGGTTTCCCGTCCAGACCGTTCTGCGCACCGACGATTTTCGGGGACTCGCCGGGACAGTGGCGTGGGGTCACGTTGCGGTGGGCGACGCCATCGAGGATTCGACTAGTGCACGCCGTGCCATCGTGGCGCGTATCGTCACGATGGACGGCGATCTCGCAACGGCTGAAAGCGGCCAGGCCATTACTCTGGTGCTCGACACCGACATCGATGTCTCGCGCGGCGCCGTCCTCGGCACGCCGGGCCAAGCTGCGAGATTGGCGCAACGGCTCGACGCGCGGTTGTTGTGGGTTGCCGACGCATTGCTCGACCCAGGGCAGAGGTTGCTATTGCGGACAGCAACGGACGCGGTGCCCATCCAAGCCCTACACATCCAGGCCAAACTGGATCTCGACACGCTCGAGCAGAGTCCGGGAGGCACGTGCAGCACCAACGACCTTGTGATTGCCGACATCGTGCTCACTCGCCCGTCGCCGCTCGACCCGTTCAGCGAAATCCCAACCACGGGCGCCTTCGTCCTGGTCGACGTCATCAGCGGCGCCACGGTCGCGGGTGGCATCGTGCGATCCATTATGGATTTCGGGAACAACGCACACGAGCACGGATTTCGCCTCTCGCAGGATATGCTGGCGGCAGATCTGTGCCGTGATCTCGCGATCTACGACCCGGAGTTCCGCCGTCGCGCAGACGCCGTCGTGCGATTGTTCGAGTCGGCGGGCCTCGATGTCGGCTTCGATCGAACTCTTCATCGGCAGGGCTAGCTGCCCGTCAGAGATCCCCGAGTCATGCTGGACGATTTTTTGCTCTATATGGCCGTGGGCTTTGCCGCCCAGATGATCGACGGAGCCATAGGCATGGCCTATGGCGTGACGGCGAGTTCGGTCCTCCTGAGTGCAGGCGTGTCACCGGCAACGACCAGCGCCTGTGTGCATGCGGCCGAGGTCTTTACGACCGGCGCGTCGGGCATGGCGCACTGGCGCTTGGGGAACTTCGACCGGCGCCTCGTGCTTCGCCTTCTCGTCCCCGGCGTGATCGGTGGTGCGCTCGGGGCCTACGTCCTGGCAAACCTGCCCGGCGAGATGTTCCGCCCCTGGATCAGTGCTTATCTCCTCGGGCTCGGGCTGGTCATTCTGTGGAAAGCCTTGCGCCCGCCTCGGTGGCGGACAGAACTCCCCGGCTATGTTGCGCCGCTGGGGTTTTTCGGCGGCATGCTGGATGCGATCGGCGGGGGGGGGCTGGGGACCACTCGTCACCTCGACCCTGCTGGGCGGAGGAACCGCTGCGCGCACCACGATCGGCTCCGTCAATATCGCGGAGTTCTTCGTGACCCTTGCCATCTCGGCGACGTTCGTCGCGACCATCGGATTGTCGCTATGGCCCATCGTGGCGGGCCTCGTCGTCGGTGGCGTCATCGCTGCACCATTTGCAGCGGTGGCCACCAAGCACCTGCCCGATCGTGTCTTGATGATCATCGTCGGCATCGTCGTCGTCCTGTTGAGCTGCCGCAACCTGTTCACCAGCCTCGGCTGACCGACCCGTCGATCATGCGAACGCATGTGTCGCCCCAAGCCCGCGATCATGCGCCCACGCCCACACTCCTCGTCCGACGGCAGCTTGTGATCTGGTGGACGGCGCCCGCTCCCTGCATCGAAGTGCCATAGGGTGATCGTTGGAACGAATCACATGAGGGGCGCCGTCCACATGCAGATTACTACGGTCGGTTTGGATCTTGCCAAGAACGTGTTCCAGGTTCACGCGATTGACGCGAGCGAGAAGGTCGTGGCCAGGAAGCAGCTCAAGCGTAGTCAGATGATCCCGTACTTCAAGGCGCTGGCGCCCTGCCTCGTCGGGATGGAAGCGTGCGCCACCGCGCATTACTGGGCGCGCGAGCTTGGCAAGCTTGGCCACGAGGTTCGCCTGATGCCGGCGAAGGACGTGAAGGCCTACGTGAAGCGCAACAAGAACGACGCGGCCGACGCCGAGGCGATCTGCGAGGCGGTGCGCCGCCCGACGATGCGGTTCGTGCGCGTGAAGTCGCCCGAACAACAGGGCCGTCTGATGCAGCATCGCACGCGCGATCTCCTGATGCGCCAGCGTACACAGCTGATCAATGCCATGCGGGCGCACCTGGCCGAGATCGGGATCGTATCTGCTCAAGGCCGGGAAGGATTGAGCGAGTTGCTAGCGGTCATCTCCAACGAGCAGGAGATCCAGATGCCGATCGATGCGCGCGCAAGCCTGATGGTATTGGCCGCGCAGTTGCAGGCGCTACAAACTCTGATCGGCACGATCGACAAGCGGATCATGGCGCAGCATCGCGCGAGCGACGAAAGCAAACGCCTGGAGACGATCCCCGGCATCGGCCCGATCAGCGCCACCACGATCGTGGCAGTCGTCCCCGATCCAGCGGTGTTCAAGTCCGGCCGTGATTTCGCGGCCTGGATCGGCCTCGTGCCGCGACAGGATTCGACCGGCGGCAAGCAGAAGCTCGGGCCAATCTCCAAGCAAGGAGATCGCTACCTTCGACGCATCCTCGTCGTCGGAGCCCACGCCGTTCTGCGACGCGCCAGGCAGGATCCGGCCAAATACCCTTGGCTCACACAGCTTCTGGCGCGGCGCCCCTTCAAGGTCGTCGCCGTCGCGCTCGCCAACAAGATGGCGCGCATCGCCTGGGCCTTGCTGGCCAAGGGCGGAACCTATCGATCACCTGAGCTTGCGGCAGCCTAGCAAGTGGTTCGGCAATGGGTGATTGAATTCAGCGTCGCGTGCGTTCTCGAACTGCAGGGGTGAAAAAGACGTTGATGCGAAACGGTCGAGACCGTCGATTGGGAAAACCCGTGATGGGCCATGCGAGGAAAGAGCGCGTGCTTTTGATTGGGACCCGATCAGCGGATCACATCAGGGCCAGCGGTCATAGCGGCTGCATCGCGATGAGGGATCGCCCTTCATCCGACAACAGGCCGGATACATGGCTGCACCCGATAGTTTCGCTGAACCGTCAGATTCTCCTTGCACCGCGGGCGCCGTCCATACATGGCCCATCATGACGTTCCGCTGCGGCGCAGCAAGGCGGTCGGTCTCGGACCTATCGCGTCGGGGTGCGCGTTTCGATCGTCGACCGGTCGCTATCGGAGGGACAGCGTGAGTGCTGCAAGCGAACCGCCACGGTCGAGGTTGACCCATTGCCGAAGTGGCGACGGCGCGGCTCGAGCGACCCCTCCGCGTCCGCTTGTGACTATCGCGTCGGAAATCACGCCGGAGGGATCGGGCCACAATCAACTATGGGCGCTGCAGAAAATTCTTGCCGTGACGGATTCGGCTCACGTTATTTCGCTCCATACAGGAAATTCGGTAACCAAAGCGTCAGGCCACAGGTACATCACCACCATGCACAGGAACACGATCAGCATGTAGGGTATCATCCCAGCGAAGATCTGATTGAGGGTGACGTGCTTGGGCGCGACACCCTTAAGATAGAACGGCGACATGGCGACAGGCGGCGACAGGAATGCCGCTTGCAAATTGACGAACACGAGCACGCCCCACAGAATCGGATCGATCCCGAAGTGCTTCAATAGCGGCAAGAAAATCGATACGAAAATGACGATGATTTCGGTCCATTCCAGTGGCCAGCCGAGAACGGTATGCGCGTAGGAACGTTATCGCCGCCGGGCACATGAGTGCAACACCGCAAATCGCCATGTCACCAAACCCGGAGCTGCCCGCCGCTCGGTCGGCGGCAAGGGCGCTCGCGATCCATTGAGATTACCTCGGTGGCGCCTTTCCCTTTGCACCAACCTCAATTCACCTCGAGCCATTGCCGCCGGATTTCGGGGGTATTGCGCAGATCGTCAGGCGTGCCCTCGAAGACGATTTCGCCGTGGCCCATGACGTAGACGCGTTTAGAGACGCGCATAGCGATGGTCAGCTTCTGCTCGACGAGCAGCACCGAGACGCCCTGCTTGCAGATGACGCGGATCACGTCGGTCACGACCTCGACGATCTTGGGGGCAAGTCCCTCCGTCGGCTCGTCGATCAGGATCACGAGCGGATTGCCCAGCAGCGACCGGCAGATCGTCAACATCTGCTGCTCGCCGCCCGACAGCATGCCGGCCGCCGTACCGCGCCGATCCTGCAACTGCGGAAAGAAGGCGTACATCTGCTCTACCGTCCACGTCGGCACGCCGGGACGGGGCGGCTGCATGCCGATGCGCATGTTCTCGTCGACCGTGATGTTGGCGAAAATCTCGCGCTCCTCGGGCACGTAGGCAATACCAGCACGCGCGATGCGGAACGCGCGCTGGCCCGCCAGATCCTGGCCCTCGAGCACGACGCGCCCGCCCGTCGGTTGGACAAGCCCCATGATGGTCTTGAGCGTGGTCGAACGGCCCGAGCCGTTGCGCCCGAGGAGGCTGACGATTTCGCCAGCCGCTATTTTCAACGAGACGCCGTGCAGAATGTGACTCTTGTCGTAATGCGCATGGAGGCCGTCGACCTCGAGTAGAGTGTCCATCAGTGGACCTCCTCGCCGAGGTAGGCTTCTTGTACCTTCTTGTCGGCGCGCACGATGGCCGGGTCACCGGACGCGATCACTTCGCCGTAGACGAGCACGGAGACCTGATCGCACAGCCCGAACACCACACTCATGTCGTGCTCGACGACGAGCAGGGTGCGTCCCTCGGTCACCGTGCGGATGAGGTCGACGATGTGGGCCGTCTCCTCACGTGACATGCCAGCCGTCGGCTCATCGAGGATCAGCACCTCGGGATCGGTGGCGAGCGACATGCCCATCTCCAAGGCCCGCTGTTCGGAGTAAGCGAGGTCGCCGGCGAAGTCGTCACGGCGGCGCGTGAGGCGCAGTTTCTCAAGGAACTCGTCCACCTCCGCATTCACTGCCGTCAGGCTGCGGATCGGCCGGAACAAGGTGAAGCGGTGCCCATGCCGGCCCATGATCGAGATGCGCAAGTTCTCGGCCACGGACATGCGCGGGAATAGGTTCGTGATCTGGAACGAGCGCGACAGACCGCGCCGGTTGATGACGTGGGGGGCAAGCCCGGAGATCGATTGGCCATTAAGGAAGATGTCGCCCGCGGTCGGGACATAGTGGCCCGAGATCAAATTGAAGAGCGTCGATTTGCCGGCGCCGTTGGGGCCGATCAGAGCGTGGCGCTGGCCGCGCTTAATGATCAGATCGACGCCGCGGATGATCTGCGTCTCCCCGAACGACTTGCGTAGGCCTTTCAGCTCCAACACGGGCTCACCGAGCTGCGTCACGGATGCGGTCGCGGTGCTCATGCCGGAACTCCACGAGATTTCGGCGACGCGGCAGCGACTGGCGCTGAAGTGGCGACAGCATGAGGGTCAGTCGTCGCTGCGAGCCAAGCGCGCGCGGTGATGCGACGTGCCAAGGGTAGCAGGACCGAGCCGGCCGCCAAGAGAACGATGGGTATCGCCCAAGTGACCAGCGCAGTGGGATCGAACGAACGTCCAAAGAGCTGGTAGGGAACCCACGCGCCCTTGGCCACGGTGCGCTTGGCGATATAACCGTCGGTGAGAACGACGTGGATGCTTTCGACCGTGAACACGAGCCCCGCGACCAGCAGCAGGCCGACGACGAAGCAGAGGAGATACGGGGCCACCAAATGCTTCCAGCCGCCGACCTTCAGCTTGCGGGCGTGTTCCGACACGATGCCGCCGAGCCCATCGGGCGCAAACAGCATGACCAGCACGAAGATCAGGCCCTGATAGAGCAGCCACGAGCGGGTGAGGTCGGATGTGACGCGCGCGAAAAACGTCATGACCGCCGCGCCCAGAGCCGGGCCGAAGAAGGTGCCTGCGCCGCCGATGAAGGTCTGCAGCACCACGTTGGCGGAGGCTTGTGCCGAGAAAATCGTGTAGTTGGTGGCCTCGTTGGCGATGGCGAGCAGCGCGCCGGCGACCCCGGTAAACATGCACGATAGCGCGAAGATCACCGTCCGCGCCACGTGCGTGTTGAAGCCCAGAAAGCGCACCCGGTGCTCATTGTCGCGCAAGGCGAGGGCGAGCCGCCCGAGCGGCGTTTTGGTGAAGGCCCAGATCAACCATGAGGAAATGACGCACCAGCCCAGTGTCAGATAGTAGACATGAGCGTCGAGGTCGAAGCTGACGCCCCAGGAGGCCCCTCGGATGGTCGAGATGCCGGACTCACCGCCAAATAGCGAATTCCAGGTCGGGGCCAGTGTGAACAACAGTTCCGCTAGAGCCAGCGTGACCATGGCGAAGTAGACGCCTGTGCGCTGCGTCGCAAACCAACCGAAGATGATGCCGAAGGTGAATCCGACCGCGGCGCCAGCGAGCGGGATCAGAGGTGTCGGGAAGAAAAAGAGTTTCTTCTCGACTGCCAGCATCAGGTGCAGGGCCGCGAAAGCCCCCAGACCGTAGTAGGCCGCATGCCCGAAAGAGAGCATGCCGGCCTGTCCCATGGCCAACGTGAAGGCCAGCGCAAACAGCGCTGCGATCATCATCTTGATGACTGCGTTGAGCATGTTCGGAGACAAGATCGCGGGAAAAACGGCAAATACGGCCAGGGTTGCCAGCAGAATGACGACGTGCCGAGTCTGGATCACTGGCGGTCTCCCATCAGTCCGGCCGGTCTGATGAGTAGGACCAGAAGCATCAGGAGGAACGGCATACTGTTCGCGATGGTCGAGAGCTGGAGGGTGAACAGGCCGCCGACCTCCCGCGCCCAGGGCCCGAGTCCAACCAATCCCACGAGATCGGCCAGCGCCACGTTGAGGCCGACCGAGAACGAGATGAAGAGCCCAATCATCAGCGAGGCGATCAGCGCACCGACCACAGAGCCGAGGCCACCGACCACCACCACGACGAAGACGAGCGTACCGAAGTCGACCGCCATGTTCGGGCCGGTGGGGTAGAATGCACCGGCCACCCCGCCGGCAAGCCCCGCCATCGCTGATCCACCGGCAAAAACGCCCATGAAGACCAGCGGCAGGTTGTGTCCGAGCGCCTCGACCGTGGTCGGTCGATAGGTGGCGGCGCGCACGATGATACCGATCCGAGTGCGCGTCAGCAGCACGTAGAGAATGGCGAACATGGCGAGCGCCACACTACCCATGAACAGGCGGTAGAACGGGTAATTGGTCTCGAACACAGTAAAGGCGGCAAAGCGCATGTAGTCGGGCATCTGGTAGCTGACGAGCGAGTCGCCGTAGAAGAGCTTGATCACCTCCTCGATGATGAAGGCGAGGCCGAAGGTGAGCAGCAGCTCGTGCGCGTGCCCGTATTTGTGCACCCGGCGTAACATGTAGCGTTCGACCAGCACGCCGCACAGCCCGGCAACGATCGGCGCGAGCACCAGTCCGACCCAGAAAAAGCCGAGCCGCGTCAACGTGAAGCCGACGTAGGCTCCGAGCATGTAAAACCAAGCGTGGGCGAAGTTCAGCACACCCATCATGCCGAAGATGAGCGTCAGGCCGGCCGATACCATGAACAATAGCAGCCCGTGCACGACCCCGTTGAGTATCGAGACGACGATGTATTCCAAGTGATCCCTCGCGCGCACCAGCCGTGGCGAAAGAGTGCCGCGCTGCGGCACTCTCGTTTCATACCCAACGACGACATTATATCAAGCTGGCGGACGATCCATCTTGCAGCTCGATTGCACGGGGCCGGCGGCTTCCTGACCGGAGAGGAGCTTGATGGTCTTGAAGCCCTTGTCCGTGTTGTCGGCCTTGAACCTCGCCTCCTTGGAGACAACTGCAACGGCCAGGGGCAGCAGCGCCTGATGGTCGTCCGCCCGCATCTTGATCGGGCCCATCGAGCTGTCGACGGTCACGTTTTCCATAGCAAATGCCAGCGATTTGACGTTGAGCTTGTCGCCTGCCTTTGCCTTGAGAACTTTCAGCGCTTCGCCGAGCCCCCAGATACCGTGCACCGTGTGGCCCTGCACGTTCAACGGAATGTTGCCCGTCTTCACTTTGAAGTCTTCGGCGAAGGCTGCAGTCTTATCGCCGTTCGCGTCGGGGAAGAACGTCGACAGCGTGTAGTGGCCCAACGCCGTGTCGCCGGCATTGGCGATATTGCCCGGTTGGTCGATCCAGTAGGCGAGGAAGCGCGACTTGAGGCCGGAGTCGCCGGCCGCCTTCATCAGCAACAGCAAGTCGTTGGACCAGTTGCCAGTAACGACGGTGTCGGGACCTGCGTCCTTGATCTTGGCGACGTATGGCGCGAAATCCTGGATCTTGTTGACATCGTGGATGACGTCACCGACGATCGTGTAGTCAAATTCCTTGGCGTAATCTTTCGTCAGCTTCTGGACGTCGTGGCCCCAGCTGTAGTTCTGGCCGATGACGTAGATTTTTTTTCCCAGGACATTCGCTTCTTTCATAGCGATCATCATGGCCTTGAGCCGGATCTCGGCGTTGCCGTTCCAGCGGAAATGATAGAAGTGGCACTTGGAGCCGGTGAACTCCATGGCCTCGGCACCGACGTTGATCCAGACGATCTCCTTGCCGGGATTGCGCGCATTGTGCTTCTGCACGTCAGCGGTGATCTGCCCGCCGATGGCCGACGATGCGCCCTGGATGATGATTTGGGCGCCATCGTTGATGGCGGCCTTCAATTTGTCGGCAGCCTCCGACGGACCGCCCTGGTTGTCATACTCAAGCAACTGGATGCCATCGGGCCACGCCTTGTCGGCCGCGAGCTTCTCCAACCCATACTTCACTGCGGACTGGAACAACTTGCCGGTAACTGCTTGGCCACCTGACAACGTCTCGATCAACGCGATCTTGACGGGCTCTGCCGTCGCAGTATGCGTGATCCCCAGCGACGCGCCCGCTAACAGCGCCGCAACAAGCCTTCTAACCATGTTCCCTCCGGTCTCGCTCAAAGCCACTCCATTTCAATCTTGTGGCGCGCAGCACCGACAACCAAGCCCGGCTACCGACCGCTGGCAAGAAGAATCTCTCGATCGATCATCTCGTTGTTCGAGGATGCCGCCTGAATTCGTCACGAAGCCTTCCGATAGACGATTAGGTTCGACATCAGGCGGGGCTGCTGGCCACTGGGGTAAGTTCGCGTCGATCAGCTGTGATGGAACGCGGTCTATGGTTGCCGCAAAGCCTCCCCTGCGTTTGTCCGCATGTCTCCCAGAACCGTTCGTAGACGCTCGAGCTCGCAAGGTGGTCGACAATGTACCCTATTGTGAAGGCTTCCGGACGTCGGCCCCCGTGTGCGTGGATGCCCCTGCGATGGGCCGACGTCCGGAACCCTTCACACTCGCCGTTCTGTGCGCACGACGGTCTGCCTGGGGCCTAGAAACTCGGCAGCGCTTCAAAAGTGGGCCACTCGGTCATCCCATCGAGATGATGCTTTGCCGCTTCGCGCGAGCAGCGATCTCGATGCGCAAAGTGGCCAAGGCGAACAGCGCCCAGCCACCATGAAAAAGTACCCCTGCAGCTACGACAATGCCACCGGGAATCGGACCAATGGCGGCACGCTCCCAAAGATCCGTAAGAGTGATCAGAGGCACGGGGTGGATCGCGAGCTTGCCGTAGTACGCGATAGCCTGGATGACAAAAATCCAGGCGTAGGTACGGCGCAGCCGTCGACCGACTGCGCGGGCAAAGCCGATGTGATAGCGGGGCTCGCCATAATCCTTTGCCAACAGTTCAGTCCAACCCGAATCCAATCGTATCCCCTCACCTCTGATCATGGGCGCGTAGAAGTCGGTCTCAAGCAACCGCGCGCGGGCCCGCCAGACGTTGAAATACCGGTAGCGGCGGGCCTCATACAACAGGAAGACGCTGACGAGGAGCCCGACCAGAACGAGCGGCAAAGGTGATGCTTCCGTGGTGCTGTAGGTCACGGATAGGGCTATGCCCGTAGTGACGACCGCCCAATTCGTCGTGCTGTCGAGACGTGTGCGCCAGACGGTACTGCGGTAGACCTCGCCCCGGTAGAGATGGGCGAGGGCGCCAATCTCCGCCGCGCTAAACTCGCGTCGCGGAACCGCAGGGCGGGGAAGTTCACCTGTATCGGGTAACGCCATGATCGCGATCCTCAGGCCAGGGGTCGTGACGGGCAACCACTATAGAGTGGATTTGTATCGGGCTTTGGGGAAATTGAAAGCGGACGCGGCGCATCCGAGCTGGAAGGCGGGAGTGTGGACTTTCCCGGGTTGAATGGAGACCCACGCGACCTTGTCAGTGTTTGTTC
>JANOHP010000018.1:0-40252 GCA_031406575.1 Hyphomicrobiales bacterium | reverse complement strand
GGCACGATGATCTTCAGAGGTTTGGTCGGCCAGCTCTGTGCCGAAGCAGGCTGCGAATCGGTGAGCAGCGAGGCCGCGAAAACGATGAACAGCAGAAGGACTGGCATATAGAGCTTCCTTACGTAAACTCCGCACACTATTCTACAAGCACAGTCGCGCCAGAAGCAACAAATCTGCTCAGTCGTAGGTTGCCGGGGATGCGGGCTTATCCGCCCTAAACCGTCCCACTATCCCGCAACTTCCCGATCTCGGCGTCCGACTTGCCCAGCACGGTGCGCAGCACTTCGTCGGTGTGTTGGCCGAGCACTGGCGGGCCGGCGATGTGTTCGATGGGGGTGCCGGAAAAGCGCATGGGGCTGCGGATGACGGGCACTTTGCCGGCGGTGGCGTGCGGCAACTCGATGCGCATGCCGCGTGCTTTGATCTGCTCGTCCTCGAAGACTTCCTTGAGGGTGTTGATCGGCCCGCAGGGTACACCGCCATCGTCCAGAGCTTTCACCCATTCGGCGGTCGTGCGTTTCTGGAAGATGGGAATGAGCACCTCGTCCATTTCCGCGCGATGGGCGACGCGCTGGCCGTTGGTGGCAAAGCGTGGATCGGTCGGCAGATGCGGCGCATCCGCCACGGCGCAGAATTTCTTGAACAGGTTGTCGTTGCCGCACGCCAGGATGATGTCGCCGTCCTTCGTTTTGAAGGACTGGTAGGGCACGATGTTGGGATGTGTGTTGCCGAGCCGTCCGGGCGGCTCGCCGGTCGCCAGATAATTCATGCCCTGGTTGGCGAGGATGGCGACTTGGGTGTCGAGCAGCGCCATGTCGATGAACTGGCCTTCGCCGCTGTGCTCGCGACTGGCGATGGCGGCGGTCACGGCGATGGTCGAATACATGCCGGTCATGATGTCGACGATGGGCACGCCCGCTCGCTGCGGCCCGCCGCCGGGGCGATCATCGCGCTCGCCGGTGACGCTCATGAAGCCACCCATGCCCTGCACCATGAAGTCGAAGCCGGGGCGCTCGCGGTAGGGTCCGGTTTGTCCAAAGCCCGTGATCGAGCAGTAGATGAGGCGCGGATTGAGCTTCTTCAGGTCGTCGTAGCCCAGGCCATAACGCGGCAGATCGCCGGTTTTGTAGTTTTCGAGCAGCACGTCGGCGCGGGTGGCAAGTTCGCGGATCAGCGCTTGGCCTTCGGGCTTGGCGATATCGATGGTGATCGACTTCTTGCCCCGGTTGGCCGCCATGAAGTAGGCGGCTTCTTTGGTCTCCTTGCCGTTCTGATCCTTGATCCACGGCGGACCGTAGGCGCGGCTGTCGTCGCCCTTGCCGGGCCGCTCGACCTTGATCACTTCGGCGCCCAAATCCGCGAGGTTCTGCCCACACCAAGGCCCCGCCAGAACGCGCGTCATGTCGAGCACGCGAATATGCGACAACGGTCCGGCCATGGGGGGCTCCTCGTGCGGATGGGCGATCTCCAAGCCTTTATAGGGGGTGTCACACATTGGTCAAAGAGGGTGTGGATGGCGGTCAGGGGCCATTTGAATTCGCGCCGTTGAATGTGTCATCCCGCGCGCCCCTACTCCGCCCGAATGTCGAACTGCTTGATCAGTTTTCCGTAGCGCGCGTGATCGGCCTTGAGCAGCGCTGCGGTCGACTCGGGCGTGCTCGGGGTCGGGGTCAGCGCGATCTGGTGCAGGAGGTCCTTGAGGTCGGGCTCGTTGGCGACTTTGCTCATCGCCTCATTCATTTTCGCGACGATCGCGGGCGGTGTGCCGATCGGCGCGAAAATGCCGAACCACACGACGAAATCGATCTCGGGATAGATTTCCTTCAGCATCGGCACGTTGGGATAATCAGGGCGACGTTGCCGGCCGAGGACGGCGAGCAGCTTGGCTTTGCCGGTGGCGACGTGCGGCAGGGTCACGGGATCGGCATGGATTTGCACGACGTTGGACAGAAAATCCGACATTACATCGCCCGTGGAGCGATAGGGCACATGCAGGATGTCGACGCCGGCTTCTTTCTTGAAGGTCTCGCAAATCAGATGGCCGTAGGTGCCCACGCCCGGTGTGCCCCAGCTCAACTTGCCGGGGTTTTTCTTGGCGTAGGTGACCAGTTCCTGGATGGAATTGACAGGCACGGACGCATTGACCGCGACGAGCAGCGTGCCCTCGCCAAATGAGGAGATGGGCACCAAATCTTTCAGCGGGTCGAAGGAGAGTTTGCGCAGGTGCGGAAGAATGACCATCGTCAGCGAGGGCGTGGCCAGCAGGCTGTACCCATCCGGTGTCGACCGGATGATCCCCTCGGTGCCGATGGCGCCCGAAGCCCCGCCTTTGTTTTCGATGACGAACTGCTGGCCGAGCAGGCGCGACAGTCGTTCAGCGAACGGCCGCGTGGCATTGTCGGAGCCGCCGCCGGGGCCATAATTGACTGTGAGGCGCACGGGTTTGTTGGGCCAGTCCGTCCCCTGCGCATCAACGCCAACCGTGCCGGCCGCCACCAGCGCAGCCGATGCCGATCCACCAATGACCGTGCGACGGGTGATCGTGTGCATTGTGTCTCTCCCTCGACGTTATCGTTTTGCGGCAAACGTGCGCTGGAGATCATCGGACGTCAATGGGGGAGCCATCCAGGTTTTCGACGATCTCGGCGCTGACCATGAGGCGCCGGGTCTCGATGCGGCCGTGCGCCTTCGCGCGTGCCTCCGCCTGCGTGATGTCAGGTGGCAGCGCGGCGAGTGGCGATGCTTTGGGAGTCGATGTCGATCCCGGCGGGGGATCACCGAGGGGCGGATGTGGTGGCGGATGTTTTACGAGTGAAGGTAGAAAAGCGATCGGGAGCGTAGGGCTCGAGAGGAATGTTGAGGCGTTCGTTGGAGGCGAGGGCCGCGACGATGCGACCGGTGTTGGGGCCGCCGGTCAAGCCGAGGTGACCGTGGCCGGCGGCGATGAAGATGTTGGGGTGGTTGGGCAGCGGGCCGATGGCCGGCAGGCTGTCGGGGGTGCCGGGACGGGGGCCCATCCAGCGCGAACCGTTGTCGAGGTTGGCGTTTGGGAACATGCGGCGGGCTTGGCGTTTGAGCACTTCGGCGCGGCGCCAGGCAGGCGCATCGTCGGCGTTGCCCAGTTCTTCGGTGCCGGCAACGCGCAGGCCCATCTCCATCGGGGTCACGGCGAACTGGCATTCCATTTCGCTGATGACGTGATTGAGTGAGATGCCCGCCTTCGGGAATGTCATGTGATAGCCGCGCTCAGCGATCAGTTGCAGGCGTAGACCGAGCGGCTTGACGAGTTTCAGCGACCACGCTCCTGCGGCAACGACCACGGTCTCGGCTTCGAGACGGCCGTCGGAGGTCTCGACGCCGACGCGCGCGCCGTCGGGTTTCAGCGACAGGACTTCGGCGCGGCGCACAGTGCCGCCTTTCGACTCGAACAGCTGCGCATAGGCCTGCGTCAAGCGGAACGGATTGAGCGTGAAGCCCATCGGCCCGACGCGCACTCCGCGCGTGTACTCGCGCGACAGTTCGGGCTCGGATTCGTGCAGAGCGGGACCTTCCAGCAGTTCGATTTCGCTGCCGCGGTCGCGCCGCAGCGTCCACGCGAGATCTTTCTCGACGTTGATCTGGCGGGCATCGCGATGCACGTAGAGATAGCGCCCCGGTTTGAGCAGATCGCTCACTCCGGCCTCGCGCGCGTTGGCCTCGTGCAGCTCGACGCTCGTGCCGTTGAGCGCCTTCATGGCGTCGGCCGTCGCCTCCAGCCGATCGCGCTGCGCGGCGCGCCAGAAGTGCAGCAGCCACGGCAATGTGGTGGGCAACGACCCCAGCCGCACGGTCAGCGGGCTTTCCGGGTCGAGCAGCATACTGGGCACCTTTTTCAGGATGCCGGGCATGGCAACCGGCGTGACCGCTTGTGCCGCCAGAATGCCCGCGTTGCCGAACGAGCAGCCCTCCCCCGGCGCCAGACGGTCGACGATGGTGACCGCCCAATTCCGCCGTTGCAGCTCGAGCGCCGTACACACGCCAACGATGCCTGCGCCGATGACGATCGCCCGGCGTTCTCCCGTTCCGCTCATCGATGCTCTCTTCTGTTGGGTGCCCTGGTCCGAGGTTGGCAACTCTGGCACGGCGCGCCGCGCTCTGCCAACGGTTGCCTCAGGCGGGGCGGCGCATCAGACGGTCGACCACGATGCCGACAGCGACGAGGGCGACGCCCGCCATTTGCACAGCCGACAGGGTCTCGCCGAGTACGACCACTCCGAGCAGCACGACCGTGACCAGTTCCATGCTGACGATGATCGAGTAGCCGCTGGCGGACAGGCGCGGCAGCGCGTAGGCGAAGGACGTGATCTGGATGACGCCGCCGACGATCGCGACGAGAAACAAGCTGCCGATGCCCGCCCATCCCAGTGGCAGCTTCAATCCGACGATGGCAACGACGATGGCATAGCCCACACCCAGCCCCGTATAGATGGCTGCCGCCGCCGCGAACGGCGACGCTTGGCGGCGCGTGAACCGATAGGCGACGGCCACGTAGATGCTGTAGCCCAGCGGTGTCAGGATCGCGCAAACGAGGCCGATGGGCTCGGTGACCGCAAACGACAGGTTGGGCCAACCCGCCATCATGGCGCCGATGAAGACGAGGCCGACGGCGAAGATCGAACCGATGGTTGGTCGTCGTCCATAGAGGAAAGACTCGATGGCGAGCGTGATGATCGGGTAGGTGAAGAATATCGTGATGACGATGCTCGAGGGTACGGTCTCGACGGCGCGAAAATAGGTGAAGGTCTGCACCACGCCCAACGTCAGGCCATTGAGAAAGAGGCCCAGACCCGCCTTGCGCCAATCCTCGCGCAGACTTGGACTGGTGGCCCAGGCGAGCGGCCACAGCACGGCGAGTGCGATCCAATAGCGCCAGAACAGCAGCGACTGTGCGTCCATGCCATCTCGATAGAGGCCCACGGCAATCATCGGCACGCCGCCGACCAGTGTCGAGCCCATTGCCGCGGCCAGCACGGCTTTGAGTTCCACCGAAACAGGTTTGTCGAGTGCCAAGGTCACGTCTCCAAATCGGTGCGCTGGGGGGGTGTTGCATTTGATTCTGAGCGGGAATGATCCCAGATAAGAGCCCCGCGCGCGGCGCCACGCTCATTCCGGCAAACAGAGGGGTGATGACCCGTGTTGCTGCTTTCCGAGTACGCAACTCGTCTCGGGAATGCACCCACTTCTGTTTCCCCGACGACGTGCCCGTGGCACGGCGATCCGGGATCACGCGGGTTGTCGCATCGAACTCCACTTCACCTCTGGTCGACATCTTACCCCCGTCTCGCCATAGCGCTCCTCGATGGCGCGCCGCAGTCCCGGCTCTCGCATTCGCTCGGCCGGGAAACAGGAGAGGGGTGTAGGCGACCCACCCCACCTATTTCCCGGACGACGTGCCCGTGGCACAGCGATCCGATCGCGTGCCCACGGGAGAAGACTGCACAGGGTGACGTCTCCGCGTTGTCTGACCGTGGCCGGAGGTGCGTTTATCCCCCGCCATTCACACGTCGAAGAACACCGTCTCGTCGCCGCCCTGCACGCGGATGTCGAAGGTGTAGCCGCCGTCCACAGGGCGCGCGATCAGCGTGTCGCGCCGATCGGCGGGGACCGAGGTCAACACGGGATCGCGGGCATTGGCGTCGCCTTCGTCAGCAAAATAGATCCGGGTGTAGAGATGGTTCTGCGCGCCCCGTGCGAAGATGGTGAGCGTGACGTGCGGGGCCTGTCCGTCGCCGATGGCCCCCGGCTTGATCGTCTCGAACACGTAGCGGCCGTCGCCGTTGGTGGCTGTGCGGCCGAAGCCCGCGAATGCCGCGTTGGAGCTGCGGCTGTCGGCGGGGTGCGCGTAACGCCCCGAGGCATCGGCCTGCCAAATTTCGATCAACGCGTCGCCGAGTGGCTTGCCTTCGCCATCGATCATTTGGCCCGACACGCGAATGCGTTCACCCGCGACGGGCGAGGGCGCGAGGCTGGCGTGCGCAATGCTGCGGAAGGGGTAGCCGTTCTGCTCGGGCGTCAGCGCGTAATGGAAAAACGGACCAGCCGTCTGCGACGGGGTTTGTTTCAGCACCATCGCTCAGGCCTCCATGGGAGTTTCGGCGCGCCCGCGCAGCACGATGTCGAACGCGTAGCCCAGTGCAAATCCGGTTTGGCCAGCAGCCATGTCGAGTTTGGCGACCAGCCGATCGCGTGCGTGTGCGGGTACGCTCATCAGGATGGGGTCCTGGACGAGCAGCGGATCACCGGGAAAGAAGAGTTGCGTCACGAGGCGGGTCGCGATCGTCGGTCCGAACAGGGACAGATGGATGTGTGCTGGGCGCCACGCGTTGGGATGATTACCCCACGGATAGGCGCCGGGTTTGACCGTGAGAAAGCGATAGCGGCCCTCGCCGTCCGTCACACAGCGACCCGCGCCGAAGAAGTTGTGATCGACCGGAGCGTCGTGCTGATCAGCGACGTGGATATAGCGGCCAGCGGCATTCGATTGCCAGATCTCGATCAGCGTATGGGGGACGGGCCGCCCGTTTTCGTCGAGCACGCGGCCGGTGACGATGATGCGTTCGCCGATCGGCTCGCCGGTTTTGCGGGCGTTCTTGGTCAGGTCCGCATCGAGTTCGTCGACGCTGTCGTGCCCGTAGACGGGACCAGTCAGCTCCGTGAGCGTCTGCTTCAAGGGGATGAGCGGCTTCTTCGGCGCCCGGTAGACGGTCGATTTGTATTCCGGATGTATCAACGGGGGATGGCTGTCCCAGTCGCGGGGACGGAAAGGCGTATCCTGCATCGGGCGTTCCTCCATAATCGCGCTTGCCGATGTGCCTCGGCTCGTGGGCAGCATAGACCAATGCCGACACTTGCCGCTATGGTGTCCCGAAGCAATGGGCGAAGTCAGCCGGGAGCCCGCATGATCCGCAACGAGCCCTATTGGTGGGAGGCGGCGCCGCCGACCATGGTGCCGCAAGTTTCGGTGCCCGGAAAATGCGATGTGGCAATCGTAGGTGCGGGATACACGGGTCTCTCCGCCGCCTTGACGCTGGCCCGCGCCGGACGCTCGGTGCAGGTATTCGATCGGATGCGCCCCGGCGAAGGCGCTTCGACGCGCAACGGCGGCATCGCCAGCGGCAACCTGCGACCCGGTTATGGCGAACTCGCCAAGACATTCGGGCGCGAGCGGGCTGACGCCATTCTCCTGGAATCGAAAGTCGCCCGCGAAGACCTCGCCACATTCCTCGCCGACGAAAAGATCGAGTGCGATTTCAAGCTCACTGGCCGCTTCACTGGGGCTTCGACGGCGGCCGACTACGAACGCTTGGCGAAAGACGCCGAGTTCATCGGCAAAAAGTTGGGCATCGAGACCTATGCGGTGCCGCGCGCCGAGCAGCATTCGGCCTTGGGTACAGATTTCTATCACGGCGGCACCGTACGCATGGACGTGGGCGGCCTGCATCCGGGCAAGTTCCACGCCGGACTGTTGAAGCGCACAATGGAAGCTGGCGCGACGGTGCATGGCGAAACGCCGGTGCTCGGGGTGACGCGGAAAGGCGCCGGCTGGGCGGTCGAAACCGATCGGGGTACTGTCCAAGCCGCCCACGTCCTGATGGGCACCAACGGCTACGGCGACAAGGTGGACCCGTGGTTGCGCCGACGACTGGTTCCCGTCCGCAGCCGCATCATCGCCACCGCGCCGCTGTCGGACAATCTGATGCGCCAGCTGATGCCCAAGGGTTACATGCTGAGTGAGACGCGCAAGCTGCATTACTACTATCGACCGTCCCCTGACGGACGGCGCATCCTGTTCGGCGGGCGTGACGGCACGATTGCGGGCGATCCCGACTGGCCGACGCAGAGCCTGCGTCAAGCGCTGGTCGACATATTTCCGGTGCTTTCCGATACGGAAATCACACATTCATGGTACGGGCATGTGGCCATGAACCGCGACATGATTCCGCGTATCTTTTCCAAGGATGGGGTGCAATACGCGGCCGGCTACTGCGGTTCGGGTGTGGTGTGGGCGCGGTGGGCCGGAAAAAAGGCCGCCTTGCAGATCATGGGTGATACGGCTGGAGCTTCGGCGTTGGCGTTTCGTCCCCCGGCGGCAGTGCCTCTCTACAATGGTACGCCGTGGTTCATGCCTGCCGTGTTCGCTTGGCTCACACTACAGGACCGGATCAACAAACGCGGACGTTCCGAGCGTAGCGCAACCTGAAGCAGCCCTCCATGCCCCCAGAGTCGATCCCGCCAACGCTCACGGCTTGGCAGACCTACCTGCGCACGCTGCAAATGCTCATCCCCGAGGGGTGGCGCGCCATCGTGATCGTCGTTGCCGGCATGGCGGTCGCGATCGTGCAGGTGCTCGAGCAGAAGCTCTTCGGCTGGGTCGTCGACGCGCTGGCGCAAGGCAGGGGTGCCTTCCCGTTCATCGGGCTCTGGGCGGGACTCGGCTTGGTCGGCATCATCGCAAGTGTGGTCGTCGCCGTCGCCGCCGATCGCATGGCGCATCGCCGGCGCTTGGCTTCCATGGGCGACGCCTTCGAGCGCGCCATTACGCTGCCGATCAGTTGGCACGCCGAAAAGGGGTCTGGCGCCGTGGTGCGCTCCGTGCTGGCTGGAACCGATGCGTTGTTCTGGAGCTGGCTGTCGTTTTTGCGCGAACAGCTCACCGCCATCGTCGGCATACTGTTTCTGGTGCCCACCGCGATCTCGATGGACTGGCGCATGGCGTCGATTTTGGGCGCGCTGGCGGTCGTCTACCTGGTCCTCAACATGGCCGTGGTGCGCCGCACCAGCGAGGGCCAATCCGACCTCGAACGGCATCATACCAACGTCTACAGCCGCGTCGGTGATGTGCTGGGCAACGTGACGGTAGTGCAGAGCTATACGCGTCTGGCAAACGAGATGCGCGACATGCGCACGATCATGAGCCAGCTTCTCGCCGCTCAATATCCCGTGCTGACATGGTGGGGGCTGCTCACCGTGTTCACGCGTGCGGCGGCCACCATCACGATGGTGCTCGTGTTCGCCGTGGGCGCCATCCTCGCCGAGCGCGGTGAAATGTCCGTCGGCACCATCGTCGCGTTCGTCGGTTTCGCCCATCTGCTGATCGCCAAGCTCGATCAGCTTTCGGGCTTCTTCGTGCGCATCAATCAGCAAGCGCCGACGCTACGCACGTTCTACGATCTGCTGGAAGCGACAGGCCACGTCACCGAGAAGCCCAATGCCGCCACACTGCCGGACGTCAAAGGCGAGATCGGCTTCGAGAACGTCACGTTTCGCTATGGGCCGGGCTCACAGGGTGTGTTCGATCTCGATTTGCAGGTGAAGCCCGGCGAAACCATCGCGTTCGTGGGACCGACGGGCTCGGGCAAGACGACGACGCTGGCCCTGCTGCAACGCATGCGCGAGCCCAATGTGGGCCGCATCACCATCGATGGTACCGACATTTCAGACGTCACCGTCACGTCGCTGCGCAAATCGATTGCCGTGGTGTTTCAGGATGCGGGGCTGTTCAACCGCACGATCGCGGAAAACATTCTCGTCGGGCGTCCAGATGCGACCGTGGCCGAGGTGGAAGCAGCGGCCAAACTGGCCGAGGCGCACGAGTTCATCTCGCAGAAACCCGGCGGCTACGACTTCGTCATCGGCGAGCGCGGGGCTTCCCTCTCGGGTGGTGAGCGCCAGCGCATAGCCATTGCGCGTGCGATCCTGAAGAACGCGCCCATTCTCATTCTCGACGAGGCGACGAGCGCGCTGGATGCGGGCACGGAAAGCAAGATCAAGCGGGCGCTCGATACCCTGCGTCAGGGCCGCACGACGTTCATCATCGCGCATCGCCTGTCGACGGTGGCGGATGCCGACCGCATCATGGTGCTCGACCGGGGCCGCATCATCGAACGCGGTGAGTTCCGCGAGCTGGTGGATCAAAACGGTATGTTCGCGCGTCTGGTCGCCGAGGGTGGGTTTACGGAGCCCGTCGACCAGGACGATCCGCCGGAAGCCAAGCCAGTGCCGGTGCCCGTAGCCTGAGGGCGGATGCCGAGGAGGCATTTGGCTGGCAAGGTCTGCGCTGCGCCGCACTGCACTGCACTGTCATTCCGCCAGCTGTTGCCCGGATCCAGCGCGCCGCGAGCTCCGGAGCCCTGCCGAGGGATGGATCCAGCGAATAAATCGCGGGATGACAAAGTTTGGATGTTTGCGGAGGGCGGGACCCGATTTTCGGGACACGTATCACATTAGGCATCAACCAGCGTCGCGGTGATAACTTTTTTCATCACCTCGACGGGCGGGGTTCGGCCCAAGGCCGCGCACCCGATATCGGCGCCGGCTCCTCCAACCGTGACGTGTCGTGGATGCCCGCCTTCGCGGACAGGACGTTGGGGGTGGTCACGCGCCCAGATCGTAGGCCGCCAGGGCGGCCATGTTGAGGACGTCGCTGTCCATGGAGCCCAGTGGGCAGATTTGCACGGAATGGCCCAGCCCCGTCAGGATCGGCCCGACGATGGTGGCGCCGCCCAGCTCTTTCAGCATCTTGGTCGAGATCGAGGCGGCGTGGAAGGCCGGCATGACCAGCACGTTGGCGGTATCCGTCAGGCGGCAGAACGGATAGTGCGAGCGCAATTCCGGGTTCAGCGCCACGTCCGCCGCCATGTCGCCGTCGTACTCGAAATCGACGCCGCGACGGTCGAGAACCTGGACGGCGCCCAGCACTTGGTCCGAGCGGTCTCCACGGGGTTGACCGTAGGTCGAATAAGCCAGCAGCGCCACGCGCGGCTCGAGCCCCAGGCGACGCGCGGCGCGTGCCGCTTCAATGGCGATATCGGCCAGTTCTTCGGCCGACGGCATGTCGTGTACGCTGGTGTCGGCCACCAGAACGGCGCGGCCCCGGCACAGGGCCAGCGTGATGCCGATGGGCGCGCGCCCGGGTTTGGCATCCATCACCAGCAGGGCATCCTGATAGATGCTGGACCAATTGCGCGTCACGCCCGACACGAACGCGTCCGCATAGCCGTGCACCACCATCAGTGCCGCGAAGACGTTGCGCTCGTTGAGGACGAGGCGTTGACAGTCGCGCCGCAGATACCCCTGCCGCTGGAGGCGCTGGTAGAGATAGTCGGTGAACTGTTCGGTATAGGGGGAATTGCGGGTGTCGAGCAGGGTGAACTCGGGCCGCATTTTGATGCCCAGATCAGAAAAGCACCGCGTCACGGTGGCCGCCGTGCCGACCAGCAGGGCTTCGCCGAAGTTGTTGCTGAGATACGCATTGGCCGCGCGGATGACGGCAGGTTCTTCGCCCTCGGCGAAGATGACGCGCTTGGGATTGCGGCGCACGGTCTCGAAGATGCTCTGCAACCAACCGGCCACCGGATTGAGACGCCCCGCCAGACGGCCGACATACGCGTCGAAATCGGTGATCGGTTTGCGCGCGACGCCCGTCTCCATCGCCGCCTTGGCGACGGCGAGCGGCACATCGATGATCAGGCGCGGATCGAAGGGTGCGGGGATGATGTAGTCGGGGCCGAACGTGGGGCGGCGACCGTGGAAGGCGGCGGCCACTTGATCGGGCACCTCGGCGCGCGCCAACTCGGCCAGCGCCCGGGTAGCGGCGATCTTCATCGCCGTATTGATCTCGGTCGCCTGCACGTCGAGCGCACCGCGGAAAATGAAGGGAAAGCCCAGGACGTTGTTCACTTGGTTGGGATAATCGGAGCGGCCCGTCGCCATGATGGCGTCGTCGCGAGCTTCGGCCACTTCCTCGGGCGTGATTTCGGGATCGGGGTTGGCCATGGCGAAGATGATCGGCTGCTTCGCCATGCTGCGGACCATGTCCTGCGTCACGGCCCCCTTGGCGGACAAGCCGAAGAACGCATCGGCGCCGACCAGGGCTTCGGCGAGCGTGCGCGCCTTGGTGTTGGCCGCGTAAGCCGATTTCCACTGGTTCATGCCGGCTTCGCGACCCTGGTAGATGACGCCTTTGGTGTCGCAGAAAATGACGTTCGACTTCGGCATCCCCATGGCGGTGAGGAGATCGAGGCAGGCGATGCCGGCCGCCCCCGCGCCGTTGACGACGAGCGTGAAATCCGCGATGTCGCGCCCGGTCAAGTGCAGCGCGTTGAGCAAGCCGGCCGCTGCGATGATCGCCGTGCCGTGCTGGTCGTCGTGGAACACCGGGATCGGCATCAGCTCCTTCAGCTTCTCCTCGATGATGAAGCAGTCGGGCGCCTTGATGTCCTCGAGATTGATGCCGCCGAAGCTCGGCGCGAGGTAGCGCACGCTATTGATGAAAGCGTCGACGTCTTCCGTATCGATGCACAGATCGATGGCATCGATATCGGCGAACCGCTTGAACAGCGCGCCCTTGCCTTCCATGACCGGTTTGGAGGCTAGCGCGCCGTGATTGCCGAGGCCCAGGATTGCCGTGCCATTGGAGACGACCGCTACGAAATTGCCTTTGCTCGTGTACTCGTAGGCGAGCGAGGGGTCGGCGGAGATTGCGAGAACGGGCACGGCAACGCCCGGTGAATAGGCGAGCGACAAATCGCGTTGCGTGGCGAGCGGCTTCGTCGGGGCGATCTCGAGCTTGCCGGGCTTGCCTTGCGAATGAAACAGCAGGGCTTCTTCTTCAGTGAACCGAGCAGCGTCGAATTTGGCGGTCATGTAGGCTCCCTACGGGTCGCGCGCGTCGGTTCACGACGGGTGACTGCGCCACCAGATATCGCGGATGTGCCGGCCAGCTTAGGAGGTCGATCGCCGCTTCACAACGTCCACAGCTGGGCAGCCTGAAACTTTCGCGGGACACAGCCGGTGTTTCGGCGATTGCTGCAATGCAGCGCACAGTGTGTGTACAGCAGAGCGTGAGTCCTCACCGCAGCTTGTAGCGCTGGATTTTACCCGTTGCCGTTTTCGGCAGCGCGTCGGTGAACTCGACCCAGCGGGGATATTTCCACGGACCCGCTTTGCCTTTGACGTGCTCTTGCAGGACCGCGACGAGCCCTTCGGGCGACTGGCCGGGCTTCAGGACGATGACCGCGCGGGGCTTCAACAGGCCGTCCGCATCCTCGCGCGGCACCACGGCGGCTTCCAGAACGGCTGGATGCGCGATCAACGCGCTTTCCACCTCGAAGGGGGACACCCAGATGCCCGAGACCTTGAACATGTCGTCGGTGCGGCCCTGATACGTGTAGGTGCCGTCGGCACTGCGCGTGTACTTGTCGCCCGTGCGGGTCCAGTGGCCTTCGAAGGTCGTGCGGCTCTTGTCGCGCTGATTCCAGTAACCATCGGCAGCCGATGGTCCAGCGACCAACATTTCGCCCACCTCGCCGTCGGCGACGTCTCCACCGGCTTCGTCGGCGAGGCGGATCGTATAGCCGGGCACGGGCCGGCCGGAGGTTCCGTAGGCCACATCGCCCGGACGGTTGGACACATAGATGTGCAGCATCTCGGTGGAGCCGACACCGTCCAGGATATCGATACCGAAGCGCCGTTTCCACGCGAGCCCGACTTCGGCCGGCAGTGCCTCACCCGCCGATACGCACGCGCGCAGGCGCGGCGAGGACAGTTCGGGACCAGCACCGGGATGGGCCAACATCGCCGCGTAGAGCGTCGGCACGCCGAAGAAGATCGTCGGCTGGTGGGTCTGCAGCGTTCGAAACACAGCCTCAGGTGTCGGGCGTTCGGGCAGCAGCACCGTCGTGGCGCCGACGGAAAGCGGAAAACTCATGCCGTTGCCGAGTCCGTAGGCAAAAAACAGCTTGGCGGCCGAGAAGCACACGTCATCGGGCTCAATGCCCAGAATGCCCTGCCCATAGAGGCGTGCCGTTTCCACTGCGCTGGTGTGCACGTGGCGGGCGCCCTTCGGCATACCTGTCGAGCCCGACGAATAGAGCCAGAACGCGGTCTCGTCGGCGGCCGTGTCCACCGACGTGAAAGCGGTCGGTTGTTCCGCCAGCTCGCGTCCGAAATCGCGCGCCGAAGTCGAAGCAGGACCATCCGCGACGAAGACGTGCCTCAGGAACGGCAGTGCTCCCAGAAGCGGCTGCACCACGGGCAAAATCGCCGCCGACACGATCAGCGCATGCGCGCGGCTGTCGGCCAGGATGTAGGCATATTGCTCGGTCGTCAGGAGTGTGTTCAGCGCCACCGGCACGACACCGGCCTTGATCGCGCCCCAGAACGCCACCGGAAAGGATCGTGTGTCGTGCAGCAACAGGGCGACCCGCGTCTCACGGCTGATGCCACAGGCGCCGAGCAGGTTGGCCATACGGTTACAATCGGTCGCCAATTCGCCATAGGTCTGCACGCCGTCGACGTCGATGAACGCCGCCTTGGCCGCGCGCCCTTCGGCCACGTGCCGGTCGATCATGTCGACGGCGGCGTTGTAAATGCGGGGATAAGTTGCGTCTGTCACGGCGCCCTCGCTCCAGCCACGGCGGTTTGCTTCATTTCACTGGCCGCCATGATACATGGCAGCGCGCACGCGGGCGAGGTGTGTCGGAGAGGCCCGCACAGGCTCATCCGTCCCCTTTCGCCGTGTCGCCTTCGGGTGGTAGCGTCGCGCCGATTCTGCGCAGCGACCGAGGCCCGCACTATGGCCACGCTGGCGCCATGATCTGCGGGCCAAAGCGTCGCTTTGCGGCCCGCCCCAGCTCGAGGACTACATGACCAAAATCAACGCCCAAATCGCTCGTGAATTGTCCGTCGGCGAGGCCCAGGTCGCGGCGGCCGTCGAGATGCTCGGCGAAGGCTCGACCGTGCCGTTCATCGCGCGCTACCGCAAGGAAAAGACCGGCGGCCTCGACGACACGCAACTGCGCAAACTGGAGGAGCGGCTGGGCTATTTGCGCGAGTTGGAGGACCGACGCGGCACGGTGCTGAAAAGCATCGACGAGCAAGTCAAGCTGACGCCCGATCTCGCCCGCGCCATCGCCGGGGCCGAGACCAAGGTGGCGCTGGAAGACCTGTACGCGCCCTTCAAGCAGAAGCGGCGCACCAAAGCGCACATCGCACGCGAAGCCGGGCTCGAGCCATTGATCGACATCTTGCTCGCCAATCCCACGCTCGCCCCGGAAGCGGAGGGCGCCAAGTACATCAATGCCGAGAAAGGCATCGCCGACGCCAAAGCGGCGCTCGATGGCGCCCGCGCCATTCTGATCGAGCGCATCGGCGAGAACGCCGAGCTCGTGGGCCATTTGCGCGAGTGGCTGTGGAGCGACGGGCTGATCACGTCGAAGGTGGTCAAGGGCAAGGACGCGGAGGGCGCGAAGTTCTCCGACTATTTCGACTTCTCGCAGAAACTGCGCGAACTGCCCTCGCATCGGGCGCTGGCGCTGCTGCGCGGGCGCAACGAAGGCATTCTCGATCTGCATCTCGACGTGCCCATTGTGGAGGCCGGTGCGCATCCCGCCGAAGGGAAAGTGCGCGTCGCCTTCGGTATCGCCGACAAGGGCCGGCCCGCCGACAAATGGCTCGGCGAAGGCGTGCGGCTGGCGTGGAAGGCCCGTTTGCACATCGGTCTCACGGTCGACCTCTTCACGCGCGGCAAAGAGCACGCCGACAGCGAGGCGATTTCCGTCTTCTCGAAGAACCTGAAAGACCTGTTGCTCGCCGCCCCCGCTGGCCCGAAAATCACGATGGGCATCGATCCGGGCATTCGCACGGGCTGCAAGATCGCCGTCGTGGATGCGACCGGCAAACTCGTCGACACCGCCACCATCTATCCGCACGAGCCGCGCAACGATTGGAACGGCTCGCTCGCCACGATCGCCGCGCTGAGCCAGAAGCACAAGGTGCAGGTGGCCGCCATCGGCAACGGCACAGCCGGGCGAGAGACCGATAAACTCGTCGGCGACCTGATGAAAAAGATGCCGCAACTGGGGTTGACCAAGATCCTGGTGTCGGAAGCCGGGGCCTCCGTCTATTCGGCCTCGGAACTGGCCGCATTGGAATTCCCCGACGTCGACGTCTCGATTCGGGGTGCCGTGTCGATTGCGCGGCGGTTGCAAGACCCCCTCGCCGAGTTGGTCAAGATCGATCCAAAGGCGATTGGCGTCGGCCAGTACCAGCACGACGTCGATCAGCCCGCACTCGCCCGCTCGCTCGATGTCGTGGTGGAGGATTGCGTGAACTCCGTCGGTGTCGATGTGAACACGGCGTCGAGCCCGCTGCTGGCGCGCGTGTCGGGTCTCAACAAGACGCTTGCCGACAACATCGTCGCCTTCCGTGATGCCAACGGCGCCTTCAAAAGTCGCGCAGCCTTGAAGAAGGTGCCGCGCCTCGGGCCCAAGACGTTCGAGCAGGCGGCTGGGTTCCTCCGCGTCATGGGAGGCAAGAACCCGCTCGATGGCTCGGCGGTGCATCCGGAAGCCTACGATCTGGTGGAGAAGATCGCGGAGGCAACGCACCGCCCCGTGCAGTCGATGATCGGCGATCGCGTATTTTTGCGCAGCATCAAGCCCGCGCAATTCGCCGATGATCGGTTCGGTATTCCGACGGTGACCGACATTCTCGCCGAACTGGAAAAGCCCGGCCGCGATCCGCGCCCCGAATTCAAGACGGCGACGTTCCAGGAGGGCGTGGAGAAAATCTCCGATCTGCGCTCCAACATGAAGCTCGAAGGTGTCGTGACGAACGTCACCAATTTCGGCGCCTTCGTCGACATCGGCGTGCATCAGGATGGGCTCGTGCACATCTCGCAGTTGGCCGACAAATTCGTCAAAGACCCCCGCGAAGTCGTCAAGGCCGGCGACATCGTGCAGGTCCGCGTCGTCGAGGTGGATGCCGCCCGCAAGCGCATCGCGCTGACCATGCGAACCGGCGCGGTGGACACGAAAACATCGGGACCCGGTGCAGGCGCTCCACCGCGCGGCGCCAGCCCGCCGCCCGCCCGCATGTCAGCCGCCCCGCCCCCACCCACGCCACAACGCGGCCCCCCCCAGAGCAGCCCCGCGGGCGCCGAAAGCGCCTTCGCCGCCGCGCTCCGCAAGGCGCAGGAGGGGAAGCGGTAGTTGGATCAACGGGTCCAAGCGGTTCAATTTATCCATCATCCTGGCCGAGGAGCGGCGCGTTCTGGGCGCTTCAGTTGCCCACTGCGCAACCGCGCGCCGCGACGAGCGCCGGGACCCAGCGTAAGGTGCGCCCGAAGGGCACGATATCGAGTGCTGCGCACACGCCTTCCGCTGGACATGCTGCTTGCGCGCCGTTGGCACGACGCTCGGCCTATGGCCTCGAGTTTCCGGGATGACGGGGAGATTTGATTGACCGCCGCCGAGACCTCCCCACCCCACTCGGCAATTGCGACACTCCCCGCCGCGCGCTATCACACGGGTCGAACCCTTCTCTCCCCGCGAGGATGCCGTCATGGCCGATGCTGCTCCCACGACCCTCTACGATAAGATTTTCGACGCCCATATCGTCGATCGCCAGCCGGACGGCACCTGCATCCTCTATATCGACCGCCATCTCGTGCACGAGGTGACCAGCCCGCAAGCGTTCGAGGGGCTGCGTCTCGCCGGTCGCCGCGTGCGCGCGCCGGAGAAAACGCTGGCTGTCGTCGACCACAACATTCCCACCACCGATCGTCGCCAGGGCATCAAGGAAGAAGAAGCCCGCATCCAGATCGAGACGCTGGCCAAAAACGTCATGGACTTCGGCGTCGAGTATTATGACGAGCTGGACCGCCGCCAGGGCATCGTGCACGTAATCGGCCCCGAGCAGGGCTTCACGCTGCCCGGCACCACGATCGTGTGCGGCGACAGCCACACCTCCACGCACGGGGCGTTCGGGGCGCTGGCGCACGGCATCGGCACGTCGGAAGTCGAGCACGTGCTCGCCACGCAGACGCTGCTGCAGAATAAAGCCAAGAACATGCGCGTGACCGTGACCGGCGCGCCCAAACCCGGCGTCGGGCCCAAGGACATCATCCTGGCCATCATCGGCAAAATCGGCACGGCGGGCGGCACTGGCCACGTCATCGAATACGACGGTGAAGCAATCCGGGCGATGTCCATGGAAGGCCGCATGACCGTCTGCAACATGTCGATCGAGGCCGGCGCGCGCGCGGGCATGGTCGCGCCCGACGAGACGACATTCGAGTATCTGAAAGGCCGCCCGAAGTCGCCGAAAGGTGCCGCCTGGGATGCGGCGATGGCCTATTGGAAAACGCTGCGCACCGATCCGGGCGCTGCCTTCGACAAGACCGTGACGCTGGATGCGGGCGACCTGCCGCCGATCGTGACCTGGGGCACCAATCCCGAGATGGTCGTGACCATCGACGGCGCGACACCCGATCCCGAGACCATCGACAGCCCGGACCGCAAGGCCTCCGTGGTGCGTGCGCTCGAGTACATGGGCCTCCAGCCCAACCAGAAGATGACCGATATCGAACTCGATGTCGTGTGGATCGGCTCGTGCACCAACGGCCGCATCGAGGATTTGCGCCAGGCCGCCAAGATCGTCGAAGGCAAGAAGATCTCGAGCCGGCTCGCCTACGCGCACGTCGTACCGGGATCAGGCCTCGTCAAGGCGCAAGCGGAAGCTGAAGGCCTCGATAAAATCTTCAAGGCCGCCGGCTTCGAATGGCGCGAGCCCGGTTGCTCCATGTGCCTCGGCATGAACCCCGACCAGTTGAAGCCCGGCCAACGCTGCGCCGCCACGTCGAACCGCAATTTCGAGGGTCGCCAGGGATATAAGGGCCGCACGCATCTCGTGTCGCCCGCGATGGCAGCAGCGGCCGCGATTGCGGGCCGGTTCGTAGATGTGCGGGATGTGGGGTGAGGGCGGTCGGGGCGTTGAAGTTCGACCCAGCAACCTTCGATCAACGATGTCATCCCGGCATTCATTGCCGGGATCCTTTCCTCGGTTGGGATCAGCGCGTGCGGAGCGCTGAGTCCCGCGAATAAATCTCGGGATGACAAAAAGATAGTGAACAGGACGCATCACCTCGAGTTCACGGCCGATTGACGATGAGCAACGCGCTCACTGCGTCGTACTCGAATTTCGACAACTTCTCGAAACTCGCTCGCAACACACCCTCGATCAAGTTCGTGGAGCAGTTGCCTACCCTGAGCCAGATGACTTTTGGTGGCGCGCCCCACGTAACGCTCATTCGGTAGAAATCCGTGTCCTTTGATACGACAGTAAAGTCATTGGCTTTCGCGTAATGCCAAATAGCTTCGTCGTCCGTGGCCAACATCAAATCGTCGACATGAACTGATCCAGGATAAAGATCGTCGAGGCTGATGACGAGGCGCCGGGAAATGTTAGCGTCAAACAATGGTTTCACGGTACATCCGTCGTCAGGATGCGCCGTTCACGCTCTGCCGCGAACGCCAGACACGCCCGAATATCGTCACTCGTCAGCGCGGGGAAGTCCCGCAGGATTTCACTCTCGCTCATGCCGCCGGCGAGGTATTCCAGGACATCGGACACGGTGATCCGCGTGTTTCGAATACACGGTTTGCCGCTGCGTACGCCCGCGCGGGAAACGATGATGTGCGAAGTGTCCATGACGGAACACTAAAGTTCCGGTAGCAGCCGGTCAACGCCATCGGCACGGTGGTTCAAGCGAAGCGATTCAATTTTTTGCTTTCCCGGACGTCGCGCCGGTGGCGCGGCGATCCGGGATCCTTCCCGGTGCAGATGATCTCAGGGGCCGCGTCGAATTCCACAATTGCCGGGTGAAGACCCCGGATCGGAGCATGGCCCCTTGCGGGTCCATACTTCGTCCGGGGAACCAGAAAGTGGATGGTGGTCGTCGAAACCTCGTCCAACACCTCGACGCCGCCAAGCCCTGATCACATCGCCCGGCGACGGCCGCCCATCACGCCGAGCAGCCACAGCAGCACGACGGCACCGACGGTGGCGACAAGGATAGAGCCCAGGCTGAACCCTTCGGTGTAAGAAAAGCCCAACACGGTGCTGAAAATGAAACCGCCGATAACGGCGCCGATGATGCCCACCAGCAGGTTGGTCAGCAGACCGTGGTCGCTGCCGGTGATTTTTTCTGCAAGCCAGCCGGCCAGAATGCCGACGATGATCCAAGACAAGATACCCACGTGCGTTCTCCTCAGTTTTGGTCGATCCGGGAAAACAACACGCATCTGCCCGCTCGGGTTCCAATTCCCGTGGTTGCCACTTGCGCGCCCGCAGACCACCGCTCTAGGTTCGGGCAGCCATCGGTATGCCGCGCCCTCGTTTACGGAGCCCCACAATGAGCTTTTTTCCTCCCCCGCAGACGATCAAGGCGGAGGTTTTTACGCGCATGCCGGACAAATTCCGCAAGCCGGTGCGCACCCTGTGGGCGGACTTCAACAAGGCGGGCCAGCCTTGCGATTGTTTCCTCGAAGGGCCGAGCTTCGATCGCGCAGGCAGCCTGATTGTCACGGACATCCCACACGGGCGCATCTTCAAGGTGTCCTCGGCCGGTGACTGGACACTGGTGGCGGAGTACGACGGCTGGCCCAACGGGCTCAAGTTCCACAAGGATGGCCGCGCCTTCATTACCGATTACAAGCGCGGCATCATGATCCTCGTCATGGCGTCGGGAAAAATCACCCCCCTGATCGAAACCGTGCGGTCCGAGAGCTTCAAGGGTGTCAACGACCTGCACTTTGCCTCAAATGGCGACCTGTGGTTCACCGATCAGGGCCAAACCGGCCTGCACGATCCCACAGGGCGCGTGTACCGCTACACGGCCGCCGCTCAGCTCACCTGCATGGTCGACACCATCCCGAGCCCCAACGGCATCGTCCTCGATCTGCACGAGCGGGTCTGCTTCGTGGCAGTCACCCGCAACAACGCCGTCTGGCGGTTACCGATCATGCCCGATGGCGCCGTATCGAAAGTCGGCATCGCCGTGCAGCTCTCGGGCGGCCTGTCCGGCCCCGATGGCCTGGCCCTCGACGAGGAGGGCGGGCTCATCGTCGCCCATGCGGGGCTGGGCTGTTGGCGGCTCGACCGATTGCTGCGCCCCACGCACTTCATCGATCCCGTCGTCGGGCTGTCATTGACCAACGTCGCGTTCAAGGGCAAACGGCTCTACATGACCGAGAGCGAAAGCGGCACGATCCTCGTCGCCGACCTACCCGTCGCCGGCAAGACGATGTACGGGCTGAGCTGAACCCCCTGACACAAGGAACGACGCAATGGCAAAAATCGGCTTCATCGGGCTGGGCAACATGGGTCTTCCCATGGCCGGCAATCTCGTCAAGGCGGGACACGACGTCAAAGGCTTCGACATCTTCGACGATAACCTCTCGAAAGCGGCGCAAGTCGGCGTCAAGAAGGTGGCGAATGGCGCGGATGCGGCCAAAGACGTCGAATTTCTGATCTCCATGGTGCCGACGGGCAAGGAGACCATCGAGGTTTACCAGAACTCCGGCATCCTGCAGTCAGCCAAGAAAGGCACCCTCTTCATCGACGCGTCCACGATCGATGTGGCGTCCGCCAAGAAAGCCCACGAACTCGCCCAGGCGGCTGGCATGCTGTCGCTCGATGCGCCAGTCTCGGGCGGCACGACGGGCGCGCAAAACGCCACGCTGACCTTCATGTGCGGCGGCACGAAGGAAGCCTTCGCGATGGCCGAAAAGGTGTTGGGCGGCATGGGGCGTAAGCTCGTCCATTGTGGCGACGCCGGCATGGGTCAGGCGACCAAAATCTGCAACAACATGATGATGGCGGTCTGCATGTTCGGCGTGTGCGAAGGTTTCGCACTCGGCGAAAAGCTGGGCGTTTCCCATCAAACCCTGTTCGATGTGGTCTCGACCTCGACCGGCAACAGCTTCGCGCTTTCGGGCTATTGCCCGGTACCCGGCCCCGTCCCGACCACGCCAGCCAATCGCGATTACGCTCCGGGCTTCATGACCAAGTTGATGGTCAAAGACTTGACCCTGGCGCAGCAAGCCTCGCAGGATGTCGGCGTCTCGACCCCCATGGGCGCCCAGGCGCAGGCGACGCTGCGGCTCTACATGAACATGGTCGAAGGCGCGGCGGAGAAAGACTTCTCGAGCGTCATGAACTTCGTGCGGGGGAAATTGGCGTAGCTCAATGTCTCTGTCATCCCGGAAACGTGAAGCCCCTTGGCTGAGCGTTGTCCGGGACTCAGCACTCGAGATCGGGTCCTTCGGACGCATCTTGCGCTGGGTCCCGGCGCTCGTCGCAGCATAGAGGCTGCTCCTCGACCAGGATGATGTTGTGGAGGCGCTTTGGCCTGCTCGCGCTTCCCGGTTGACGCACATCGACCCGGCTGCTTAGGGAATAGGTTCGTGGCCTCCGCAGGCCACGCCGTTTCACTTCCTCATTCGAGAGTTCGTCCCGATGTCCGACCTTCTGCTCGAGCTCTTTTCCGAGGAAATACCGGCGCGTATGCAGGCGCGCGCGGCGGACGATTTGAAGCGATTGGTGGTCGATGGCTTGAAGGCGCGCGGCCTTCCTGTCGGCCCGGCCATGGCCTTTGCAACCCCGCGCCGCCTGACGTTGGCCATATCGGGCGTGCCAGACCATTCGCCCGCCGTCAGCGAAGAACGCAAAGGCCCCCGGGTCGGCGCACCACCCGCTGCGATCCAGGGCTTTCTCAAAGGCGCGGGCCTCGCCACGATCGAGGAGGCCCAGATCGTCGAAGACGGCAAGAAGGGCAGTTACTACCTCGCCCGCATCGAGCGCCCCGGCCAGCCAGCGCAGGCCCTCATCGCCGATACCGTCAAAGAAGCGGCCGCCAACTTCCCGTGGCCGAAGTCTCAGCGCTGGGGTGCGGGACCGTTCACATGGGTGCGGCCGCTGCACTCGATCATCTGCCTGTTGGGCTCAGATATCGTGCCCTTCGAGATCGGCGGCGTTACCAGCGGCAACAGCACGCGCGGGCATCGCTTCCATGGCAACGAGCCAATCACGGTCGACGGATTCGAAGACTACGGCGTCAAGCTCAAAGCCGCCAAGGTGCTGCTGCCGGCATCCGAGCGCACCGAGATGATCCGCGAGCAGGCCCTGGCGCTTGCCAAAGCCGCCAAGCTCGAGCTGGTCGTAGATGAAGCGCTACTGTCGGAAAACGCTGGCCTCACCGAATGGCCCGTCGTGCTGATGGGCGCGTTCGATGAAGCCTTTCTCGAGGTGCCGGCCGAGTGCCTGACCACCGCGATGAAGAACCACCAGAAGTGCTTCTCGCTGCGTGATCCCAAGACCGGTTGGCTCGCCAATAAATTCCTGCTGGTTTCGAATTTGACGGCGCCGGACGGCGGCAGACAGATCATCGAGGGCAACGAGCGGGTGATCCGCGCGCGCCTTTCCGATGCTCGCTTCTTCTGGCAGCAGGATCTGAAACGCAAACTCGAGCCGATGCACTTCGAACTCCAAGGCATCACCTTCCACGAAAAGCTTGGCACCCAATGGGACCGCATGTTGCGGATCACGGAGCTGGCGCGCCAGATCGCTGGCTCGGTCGACGCAGAGCCGGAGCTTGCCGGACGCGCGGCGCAATTGTGCAAAGCCGACCTCGTGTCGGGCATGGTCGGCGAGTTCCCGGAATTGCAGGGGCTCATGGGCCGCTACCTGGCCGAAGCCGAGAAAATGAACCCGAAGATCGCAGCCGCCCTCGAGGAACACTACAAGCCGCGCGGCGCCGGGGACACCGTGCCGACTGCGCCGGTGTCGATCGCGGTGGCGTTGGCGGACAAGCTCGACACGCTGGTCGGCTTCTGGGCCATCAACGAAAAGCCGACGGGCTCAGGCGATCCCTATCAGTTGCGCCGAGCAGCGCTGGGTGTGATCCGCATCGTGTTGGAGAATGATTTGCGGGTGGGGCTAACGAGCATACTATATGACAGTTACTCCCGTCATATTTTTGGTCGTGCGCCAACTGTTTGGCCTTATCACGTTGCACGACCCAATGATGGTATGAATTGGAAGGCCGGGGTCGAAATGTCGCCTATTGCTCAACCGAAAAACATCGCCATTGGCGGATCGAAGAAAGTGCGATTTGTTGAAGGTGACCTTGTGCAACTGATATCGGGACAACCAGTGTTTTTGCTGTCGCCTGCTCCCGAGTTCGACTCTAAATTCGAAGAAAGCGCAATTATTGAGAAGATGAATTACGTACATATTCGCGACACTGGGAGGCCTTTTGCACTTGCGGACCAGGACGCTATTGTTATCGATCTTCTCTCCTTCTTCGCCGACCGCCTGAAAGTCTACCTGCGCGAAAAAGGCGCCCGCCACGATCTGATCGACGCCGTGTTCTCGCTCGGCGGCCAGGACGACCTCGCCCTGATCGTCAAGCGCGTGGAAGCCCTCGATGCGTTCCTGAAAACGGACGACGGCGCGAACCTGCTCGCGGGCGTCAAGCGCGCCGCCAACATCCTCGCCATCGAGGAGAAGAAGGACAAACGCAGCTATACGGGCACGTATGACATCGCGCTCTTGATCGAGACGGAGGAGACCGCGCTGGCCGCCGCTATCGAGGAAGCCAAGCAGGACACCATTGCCGCCATCAACGTGGAGAATTTCAGCGGCGCCATGAATGCGCTCGCGGACTTGCGCATCCCCGTCGACGCCTTCTTCGAAAAAGTCACCGTCAACGCCCCCGATCCGAAACTGCGCGAAAACCGGCTGAAACTGCTGTCCGAAATTCGCGCAGCAACGCTCGGCGTGGCGGACTTTTCCAAGATTGCGGGTTGAGGACGCGATCTGCACGGCACCGCCCATCGGCCTGGATTGTCATCCTCGGGCTTGCATGCCCTCGGCGAGGGCCGAGGGTCCCCAGGACCCGAGATGCTGCAAGCTCGCCCACTGAAAACAACACCGCCGCGTTGTAGACTTTCTGGGTCTACATTTTAGCTAGCAAACCCTACGGGGCACTTTACATCGGCGTGACGAACAGCCTACTCGATCGGACAGCGGCCCATCGAGTTCGCGCGGGGTTGAACGGCACCAGCCGGTATGGTGTGAAACAGCTCGTGTATGACGAAGCCGTTGCCGACATCGAAGATGCCATCCAACGCCAGAAAACGCTGAAGCATGGGGTGAAACAATGGACGGTCAACCTCTTCGAGCGGGACAACCCGCAGTGGATCGATCTCAATCCCGCGCTGCTCGCTCAGCTGGGCAATAAGGCGTTGTGGGCGCGCGAATACGCAGGAATTGTTTGAATGATCCTGGACCGAACACCAGACACCTGCTTTCGCCGCTGATATGCTTTCCCGACCGACCCCGTCGGTCGGCCATGGACCGGGCGCAATGGAGGCGCTGAACAGAGCGCATGACCAGTTTTTCCCCCCGCGAAATCGTTTCCGAACTCGACCGCTACATCGTCGGCCAGAACGACGCCAAGCGTGCCGTCGCGATAGCCTTGCGCAACCGCTGGCGACGCCAGCAGATCACCGGCGAACTGCGCGACGAGGTGCTGCCCAAGAACATTTTGATGATCGGCCCCACGGGCTGCGGCAAAACCGAAATTTCGCGACGCCTGGCCCGGCTGGCGGGCGCGCCGTTCCTCAAGGTCGAAGCCACCAAGTTCACCGAGGTCGGCTATGTCGGCCGCGACGTGGACTCCATCATCCGCGACCTCGTCGAAGTCGGCATCGGGCTGATGCGCGAGGCCAAGCGCAAGGACGTGCGCGCGCAGGCCGAAAAGAACGCCGAGGAGCGCGTGCTCGATGCGTTGGTCGGCGGCAGTGCGCGACCCGAAACGCGCGAGAGCTTTCGCCGGCAATTGCGCACCAACGCGTTCAACGACAAAGAAATCGACGTCCAGATCGCCGATGCGTCATCGCCGTTCCCCTCGTTCGACATTCCCGGCGGCCAAGTCGGCATGATCAACATGAGCGACATGCTCGGCAAAGCCTTCGGCCAGCAGCGCACGAAAACGCGGCGCATGACGGTCGGCCAGAGCCACGATCTGCTGATCGCGCAGGAGTCCGACAAGCTGCTCGACACCGAGCAGATCATCTTGGACGCCGTCAAATCCGTGGAGAACGATGGCATCGTGTTCCTCGATGAAATCGACAAGGTGTGTTCGCGCAGCGAAGGCGGGCGCGGCGGTGCCGATGTGTCGCGTGAAGGCGTGCAGCGCGATCTGCTGCCCTTGATCGAGGGCACGACGGTGTCGACCAAACACGGGCCGGTGAAGACGGATCACATCCTCTTCATTGCGTCGGGTGCTTTCCATATGGCGAAGCCGTCGGACCTGCTGCCGGAGCTTCAGGGCCGTCTGCCGATCCGGGTGGAGTTGCAAGCTCTGACGCGGGAGGATTTCCGGCGCATTTTGACCGAGCCGGAAGCGAGCCTCATCAAGCAATACGTGGCGCTGATGGCGACGGAGGGTCTCACCCTCGAGTTCACGCCCGATGCGATCGATGCTTTGGCCGACATCGCGGTGCAGGTCAATTCCACCGTCGAAAACATCGGCGCGCGGCGGTTGCAGACGGTGATGGAACGCGTGCTCGACGAAATCTCGTTCGAGGCGTCGGACCGCAGCGGCCAGTCGATCACCATCGACGGTCCCTATGTCACCATGCGCCTCCGTGATTTGGCAAAGAACACGGACTTGTCGAAGTTCATTCTCTGAGGGCGCGCGCACGTTCGGCCGTGCGTGCAGCGATCGCCTGCCGTCGCGGGAGGACCTGTTTTTCCCAGTCGACCTGAACTACTCTGGCCCGACTTCGCAGCCTAGAGGGTCGGGTGGTGCACATGCGCGGACGTGATGTTTTCATGAGCAGCCTCGAGGCGCACGGCGTCGAGCGAATTTTCGGCAATCCGGGCACCACCGAAAGCCCGTTGCTCGACAGTCTCGCGGCGCACCCCTCGATCCGCTACGTCACGGCGCTGCATGAAGGCGTGGCTCTGTGTGCGGCCAGTTTCTACGCGCAGGCGTCGGGCAAGACGGGTGTCGTCAGTCTCCACGTCGCGCCGGGTTTGGGAAATGCGACGGGCATGCTGTTCTGCGCCTTGCGCTCTTGCTCGCCGATGGTGGTGACGGCGGGCCAGCAGGACACGCGCATGCGGCTGACAGATCCCGTACTGGGCCACGATCTCGTGGCCATGGCCGCTCCGGTGACGAAATGGAGTGTGCAGGTCGAGCGTGCCGACGAAATGGGGCCGGTTCTGCGCCGCGCCTTCAAGATTGCCAATGAGGCTCCGCGCGGGCCTGTGTTCGTGGGCCTGCCGATCGATGTCATGGAGCAGGAGACGAGCATCGCAGCCTCGACGGCTGGCACGCTCTTTAGTCGTCCGAAAGCCGACCCGGCCGCCATCCGGAAAATGGCCGGAGTACTGGCAGAGGCCCGCGCGCCCGTAATTGTGTGCGGCGATGATCCAGCAACCTCGGACGCTGTGCCGGCGCTCGTGCGCGTCGCCGAGGCGCTGGGTGCATCCGTCTGGTTCGACGGCGTGCTGCGCGCGCAGCAATCGTTCCCGTCGGCGCATCCCAGCGCACGGCTCGCTTTGGGCCAGGATACGGCTTCGACGCGAAAACTGTTGGGCGATGTCGATGCCGTGCTGCTCGTGGGCGGACCGTTCTTCGAGGACGTGTGGTTCACGCCGGGCTCTCCGTTCCCCGCTGATACCAAGGTGCTGCAACTCGAAGAGAGTGCGCAACGGCTGGCGCACAATCATCGCGTCGACGTCGGCGCAGTCGGTGATCTGCGCGACGCCCTCGGGGCATTGGCCGAAACGTTGAGCCGCGACACGACGCTCGCTGGCGTCGCCACGCGCCGCAATCAAGAGCTGCGGCACCTCAAAGACCGCGAAAACGAAGCGCAGACATCTCGCGCGCAAAAAGCCTGGGACCGCACGCCGATCTCGATGCCGCGAGTCATGGCCGAAATCCGCGATGCGCTACCCGCGCGCACCGTCGTCGTCGACGAGACGATCACGGCCACCATCGATCTCGCCCGCACCATCGATTTTGCCGGACCCGGCGATTATTTCTCCGGTCGTGGCGGCGGCATCGGCCAGGGTCTCGCGGGCGCTATCGGCGTGCAGGTCGCAATGCCCGATCGTCCCGTCGTGTGTATTTCCGGCGACGGCTCGGCGATGTATTCGATCCAGGCGCTGTGGACGGCCGCCCACGTCGGCCTGCCGATCGTGTTCGTCATCCTGGCCAACCGCGAATACCGCGTGCTCAAGCACAATATCGACGTCTACCGCCAGCGCTTCGGCATCGCTTCGCAGGAGCCCTATGCGCACATGGATTTGTCCACGCCGCATCTGGGTTTCGTCGAATTGGCGGCTGGCATGGGCGTCGCCGCCACGCGCGTCGACAAGGCGGATGGCATCGGACCAGCAATTTCAGCCGCGTTCCGTTCGGGCAAACCGCACGTCGTCGAAATCGCCATCGAGGCCAAGCGGTGACGACAGTGCTGGCGGGCGCGAGCCTGGGCATTGCGTTGACGCTGGTATCGATGTTCGCGTTCGCGGCGATGGATGGCATCAGTAAGGTTCTGGCTGGTTCCCTCGCGATCCCGCAAATCCTGTGGGTCCGCTACATCCTCTTCACGGTGCTGGCGCTGGTCATGCTGTGCCGGCTCGGCATCGCCCGCATCGCGCGCAGCGAAAGACCTTGGCTACAGGGCGCGCGCGCACTCGTCGCTGTGATCGAGAACGCCGTGTTCATTCTGGCCTTCACCTATCTGCCGCTCGCTGACGTACACGCGATAGCGGCCGCGTCTCCGTTGATCGTCATCGCGCTGTCGGTGCCGCTGTTGGGTGAAGCGGTGGGCTGGCGACGCTGGATGGCAGTCGTGGTCGGCTTCCTCGGTGTCCTGCTGATTGTGCGGCCGGGCTTCGAGACGATCGGGCCGGGGCACCTTGTCGCTCTGGCGGCGGCGGGTCTGTGGGGCGGCTACCAGCTCCTCGTCCGTCTGGTGTCGCAGACCGACCGCAGTGAAACGACGTGGTTGTGGACGGCCGTCGTCGGTTTGATTGCGACCTCGTTCGTTGGTCCGTTCGTCTGGGTTTGGCCCGATGCGCAAGGTTGGGTTCTGCTCGTCGCCATCGCGCTTCTTGGATCAGCGGCGCACCTGACGCTGATCAAGGCGCTGTCGCTCGTCGAGGCGTCGGCTTTGCAGCCTTACAGTTACACGTTGCTGCTGTGGGCCGCCGTGATCGGATATTTCGCTTTCGGGGATGTTCCCGACACCTGGACTTTCGCCGGAGCTGCACTGATTCTGGCAAGCGGGCTTTATGCTTGGTATCGGGAACGGGTGCGCGCGCGTTCTCCGAGTCGAGCCGGATAGCCCCTCACATCGACCAGGAGAATGTCATTTCCCTCGGAACATATTTGGCGTTCGTGGTCGCCAGCATCCTCATCGAACTGACGCCAGGTCCGAACATGGGATATCTGGCGGTTGTGAACGCCACCTATGGCCGCCGCACCGGCTACGCCGCGACGCTGGGCGTCGGTCTGGGGTTGCTGATCGTCGGCATTGCAACCGCGCTCGGTCTTGCCACGCTGATTTCCAATTCGCGGGTCCTGTATGAAGGTCTGCGCTGGGCGGGAGTCATCTATCTTTTTTGGTTGGCGTGGGAAGCTTGGCGCGATGCCGACGGCACGCCACCCGATCAAGTCGAGCACTTGAACGACGCCACTTTCTTTCGCCGGGGCCTGATCACCAATCTGCTCAATCCGAAAGCCGTCGTGTTCTTCGTCGCGGTATTGCCGACGTTCATCGATGCCAGTGGGCGGGTGCTCGGCCAAACGCTGTTGCTGTCGTTGACTTATGTGGGCATCGCTACTGGGCTGCATGCCTTGATCGTCACCCTGGCCGCAACGGCGAAACATCTGCTGTCGGCCGAGCCCCGCTTTGCGCTGATGTTCCGGCGCGGGTTGGCGTTGGGGTTGGCGGCGATAGCGATTTGGTTCGCAGTCGGAACGGCCCAGCCGTGACGGACGCTGGTGCGTCGTTTGAAATAACCATCGTTCAATGATCGGCGTGTGACAGATCCGCAGACACTGGCGGCGGCTGATCGCAGTGTCGCGACAATCCCGGCGTCACCCGCTATAAAGCCCGCCAGAGCACATCAACGGGTTCCCATGACCGACACGCCGCGCGACGCGAAACAACCCCAGATCACACCCGAAGTGGTGGCCGCCCACGGCTTCAAGGGGGACGAATATCCGCGCCTCCTGGAAATCCTCGGCCGCGAGCCCACGTTCCTGGAGCTGGGCATCTTCTCGGTGATGTGGTCCGAGCACTGCTCCTACAAGTCGACGCGATTCTGGTTGAAGCAGCTTCCCACCACCGGCAAGCAGGTCATCCAGGGACCAGGCGAGAATGCGGGCGTTGTCGACTTGGGCGATGGCGATTGCGCCGTGTTCAAGATGGAGAGCCACAACCATCCCTCGTTCATCGAACCCTATCAGGGGGCCGCGACCGGCGTCGGCGGCATCATGCGCGACGTGTTCACCATGGGCGCGCGACCGATCGCCAATCTCAACGCGCTGCGGTTCGGATCGCCCCAGAATGCGCGCACGAAGCATCTGGTGTCGGGCGTGGTGCGCGGCATCGGCGGCTACGGCAATTGCGTCGGCGTGCCCACGGTGGGTGGCGAGACCAATTTCGATCCGGGCTTTAACGGCAACATCCTCGTCAACGCCATGTGCGTGGGCCTCGCCAAAACAAACATCCTGTTCTTCTCCGCCGCCAAGGGTGTCGGCCTGCCGGTTGTCTATGTCGGCTCGAAGACGGGCCGCGACGGCATCCACGGCGCCACCATGGCGTCCGCCGAGTTCGACGACAAATCCGCCGAAAAACGCCCGACGGTGCAAGTCGGCGATCCCTTCACCGAGAAGCTGCTGATCGAGGCCTGTCTCGAGCTGATGGCGACCGACATGGTCATCGCCATTCAGGATATGGGCGCGGCGGGGCTCACGTCCTCCACGTCGGAGATGGCTGACAAAGGCGGCGTTGGTATCGAACTGACGCTCGACGATGTGCCGCAACGCGAAGTCGGCATGACCGCCTACGAAATGATGCTCTCCGAAAGCCAGGAGCGCATGCTGATGATCCTCAAGCCCGGTCGCGAGAAAGACGCCGAGGCGATCTTCCGCAAATGGGAACTGGACTTCGCGGTGATCGGGATCACCACTGACACGGGCCGTATGATCGTCAAGCACACGGGCGTCATCGAAGCGGATTTGCCCGTCGACAAATTGGCGAATTCCGCACCGCAGTACGAGCGCCCCTGGGTGCCGACGCCGGCGGCCAAGCTCATTCTGCCGGAATGGGTGGCGCCGCCCATTTCCGTGCTCGGTTGCCTCGAGCGCATGATGGGCACGGAGCATTTGTGCTCGCGCCGCTGGATTTGGGAGCAGTACGACCACACCGTTATGGGTGACACGATCCAGCGCCCCGGCGGCGATGCGGCGGTGGTGCGCGTCCACGGCACCAGCAAAGGCGTGGCCATGGCGTGCGACGTGACCCCGCGCTACTGCCTCGCCGATCCCGTCATGGGCGCCAAGCAGGCCGTTGTCGAAACGTGGCGCAACCTGACCTCTGTCGGTGCCGATCCGCTCGCCATCACCGACAACATGAATTTCGGCAATCCCGAGCGGCCCGAGATCATGGGCCAATTCGTCGGCGCGGTGGAGGGCATCAAGGAAGCTTGCCTCGCGCTCAACTATCCCGTCGTGTCGGGCAATTGCTCGCTCTACAACGAGACCAACGCGAAGGGCATCCCGCCCACTCCGGCGATCGGCGGCGTCGGGCTCGTTCCCGATCTGGCGCTGACTGCCGACATTCGTCTGAAGCGCGAAGGCGACCTCCTTGTTCTCATCGGTCGCGAGCGGGGACACTTGGGCCAGTCGCTCTATCAACTGATCGAGGTCGGCAAAGTCGAAGGCGCGCCGCCGCCGGTCGATCTGCCCGACGAGATCAAGGCCGGCAATCTCGTGCGCGCGCTGATCCGCGAAAAGAAGGTCTCGGCCGTGCACGACGTATCGGACGGCGGCCTTCTGGTGGCGATTGCCGAAATGGCACTGGCGAGCTGTCGCCAGGGATCAACCGACCCCGGCGGCATCGGCGTCGAGCTGTACCCCTACGAGGGGCGCCTGCCGGCGCACTCGATCTGGTTCGGTGAAGACCAGGGCCGCTACGTCGTCGCCGCTGCACCCGATCGCGCCGAAGAAATTGCCGATCGGGCCAGACTGCTGGGCCTCGCCGTGCGCATCGTCGGCCGCACGGGTGGCACGACCCTTTCACTGGCGGGCGAGACTGCACTGCCCCTCGCCGATCTCGCACGCACACACGAAGGCTGGCTGCCGCGCTTCATGGGGGTGTGAGGCCAGGGCTATTCAATTCTATCCGTCATCCCGAAAACGTGAGGCCGCAGGCCGAGCGTCGTGCCGGAGGCGCGCAAGCATGATGCACGGGACCCAGCGTAAAAGGCGTGCGAAGCACTCGATCCTACAGCTCTGACACGATCCGTCGCACCCCCCCCCGCGCGACGTTATTCCCGCCCGACTTTTCGAGGGGAGGCCGCGGCGGAAACCCACTCGAGGTTCGCCGGAGTCCACGTATCCGATAAGGCGGGAGCAGTCGGAACGCGAAGGTCCTCGAGCCGCCGCCGATCCGCGGCAAAAAGCGGCGCGGCGCCGTGTTGACTGGCTGGAAACGGGTGGCTCCGGCTACACTGACGCCATAGAGACCGCCCGCTCGAAACCGCGCGCGAAAGGGGCACACGCTATGGCCAGCACGTCGACGAAGCAGGGCCGCGCGCGCCTCGAGGCCGCCGCCGTAACCGCCGCCGTGCGCACGCTGGAAATGGAAGTCGCCGGGTTGGAGGCTCTGCGGGCCGCCGTCGCCAACGGCATGGGGCCACACTTCGCCGCCGCCGTCAGCGCGCTCGCCGCCGGCCGGGGTCGCGTCATTGTGACGGGCATCGGCAAATCCGGCCACATCGGCCAGAAGATCGCCGCCACCTTCGCCTCGACGGGCACGCCGGCCTTCTTCGTCCACCCCTCGGAAGCCTCGCACGGCGACCTGGGCATGATCACGCCCGACGATGTGGTGCTGGCGCTGTCGTGGTCGGGCGAGTCGGTCGAGCTGACCAACATCCTCACCTATTCGCGCCGCTTCGCCGTGCCGCTGATCGCCATCACTTCGAAGGCGACCTCCGCGCTCGGGCGCTCCGCCGACATCGTCCTCGAGCTGCCGCGCGCCGACGAAGCCTGCCCGCACGGCCTGGCGCCCACCACGTCGACCACGATGCAGCTCGCATTGGGAGACTGCCTCGCCATCGCGCTGATGGACGCCAAGGGGTTCGCCGCGCACGACTTCAAGGTGTTCCACCCCGGCGGATCGCTCGGCGCGCAGCTCAAGTTCGTCGGCGACCTCATGCACAAAGGCGACCGCCTGCCGTTGGCGCGCGCCGACGAGACAATGGCCGAAGCCCTCGTCGTCATGACGCAGAAAGCCTTCGGTTGCCTGGGCGTGATCGATGCCGACGGCCGGCTCGCTGGCATCATCACTGATGGCGACCTGCGCCGCCACATGGGGCCGAAACTGCCCGAGACGACCACCGGCGCCATCATGACCAAAAGTCCCAAAACCATCGGACCCGGTATCCTGGCCTCCGCCGCCCTCGACGTCATCAACACCGCCCGAATTACGGCGCTGTTCGTGGTCGAGGATGGCCGGCCGGTGGGCATCGTCCACGTGCATGATTTGTTGCGGGCGGGAGTGGCGTGAGAAGCGAGCGGGGAACAAGGTCGGTGCGCCATGGGCATCCTGATGTGGATTGGAGTGGCGATTCTTTCGTTTCTCCTCGTGTGGACCATTCGAGAAGACCTCTGGTTTCTCGGCCGGTCTTCCGTGTGGACCAAAGGCAGAGTCATTGGTTACGTCAAAGAGCGCGGAGAAGTGGGAGATATCTTCTTCGCCAAGCTCCGTTTCGAAACGGCGCAGGGCCATGCGATCGAAATAACCGACACCTTGAGTGTACCGTTCGAATGTTGGCCTCTCGGCGGGCAGCTTGACGTCGTCTATCCTGCTGATGCACCCGAGCGCGCGCAGGTTCATCGACCCATGATGCGCCTTGTCCGCTATTTTCTCGTAATCTGTGGCTTTGCGCTTCTTCTGAGGGTCGTATGGGGTTTGACAACGTGAAAGCGACGGCCAGCATCCTCCTCACGTAGTTGCCCGCACCACCCCATCCACATCCCGCACCGTCCCCTCGCCCTCGCCCACATAATCCGGACCTACCGGCACTTTTCCGTGCCCACCCGGAATATCCAGCACGTAGGTCGGCAGGGCGAGGCCCGAGATGCGGCCGCGTAGTTGGCGCATCAGCGCGCGACCCTCGGCGATCGTCAGGCGAAAGTGCGCCGTGCCCGGCGCTAGGTCGGGGTGGTGCAGATAGTACGGCCGCACGCCCAGCGTGACGAATGCGCGGAACAGCTCAGCCAGCGTCGCCGCATCATCGTTGACGCCGCGCAGCAGCACGGTTTGGCTGACGAGGCCGAGCCCTGCGCCGCGCAGACGATCGATCGCACCGCGTGCGGCCTCGGTCAGCTCGCGCGGATGGTTGGCGTGAATGCCGACGTAGACCGTCTTGGTCGCCGAACCGAGTGCGGCCACCAGCTCGTCCGTCACCCGCGCGGGATCGACGACGGGCACGCGGCTGTGCCAGCGCAATACCTTCACGTGAGCGATCCGCGACAGGCGCTGCGTGACCTCCGCCACGCGCCGCGGCGACAGCATCAGCGGATCGCCGCCCGTGACGATCACCTCCCAGATGGCTGGATCGGCGGCGATGTAGGCGAGCGCCGCCTCGAGCGCCGCCCCGGCCATGGGCGGATCACCGCCCGGCCCCACCACCTCGCGGCGAAAGCAGAACCGGCAATAGACCGGACAGACGTGCGTCAACTTCAGCAGCACGCGATCGGGGTAGCGGTGAATGAGCCCCGGCACTTTCTCGTGCACGCCGTCCCCGATCGGGTCGGCGCGCTCCTCGGGCGCGGTGTGCAGCTCGCGCGCGTCGGGCACAAATTGGCGCGCGATCGGATCAACGGGATCCGCGCGATTGATCAACGCCGCCATGTCGGGCGTAACCGCCACGGCATAGCGATCGGCCACCGCCGCGAGTGCAGGCGCATCGGTCTCGGCGAGGAGACCCGCCGCCACGAAATCGGCAATACTGCGCGCTGTTTTTGCAAGGGCGTCCATGCGGCACAGCCCTACGCGGGACGGCCGAGAATGACAAGGTGGAGCGAATGGCCGCCCTCACGCGCTCGCTTTGAAAGCGCGGCGCGCCCGCCACACGTCATGGATCGCCTGCATTTTGACGAGCAAATCGGCTGACGTGCCGGTTACGGCCTCGAAGCGCACGGCCATGTTTGCACTCACCGCAGAGCGCTCTTGCAACACATTGTAGAGCGCTGCACGGGTCACGCCGAGCTGGCGCGCTATTTCCGCTTTGGTCATCTCCGAATCTTCTAGGATCTCAGCAATGATGGCGCCGGGATGGGCCGGAGCGAGATCGGGATGGCGCAGCGTCGTCGTCATGGTTGGCAGTCCTCAGTGACAATCCTCAAAATCGACATCAATGGCGTCCGGATCGTGCCAAGCAAACGTCAAACGCCAGTTCCCTGTGATGCGAACAGACCAGCGCCCTTGCATATCCCCTGTGAGGGCATGGAAGCGCCAGCCGGGTACATTCATTTCCTGCGGACTGGCGGCAACATCGAGCGCCGACAAGCGCGTGTTCAAACGCTTTATATGCTCACTGGGCAGCCCCCGCGCGTCGCCTCTCATCCAGTACCGTTCGAGGCGTTTGGATCGGAAAGACTTGATCATTGCTGCCGATGTTTTCCTCGCGGATTGAGATTGTGTATATTATAACTATACACAAGTCAATCCCCCGCGATTTCACCCCGGCGTCCAGATCACCTGCTCTACGGACGTCGCGCCTGTCGCCAGCATGACCAGTCGGTCGAACCCCAGGGCGCACCCGGATGCTGGCGGCATGGACGCCAGCGCCGCCAGAAAATCCTCGTCCAGCGGATAGCGCTCGCCGTAAACGCGCTCCTTTTCCGCCATCTCCGCTTCGAAGCGGCGGCGCTGTTCGGCCGGATCGGTCAGCTCACCGAAGCCATTCGCCAGCTCGACACCGCACACGTAGAGCTCGAAGCGCTCGGCCATGCGCGGATCGTGCGGGCACGGACGGGCGAGGGCGGCTTCGTGCGTGGGGTATTGGCACAGCATCTCGGGTCGGTAGAGTCCGAGCCAGGGTTCGATCTTCTCGACGAGGATGCGGCTGAAGAGGTCGGACCACGTATCATCCACCGCCACGCGAACGCCGATGCGTTCGGCTTGTTTCCGCATGCGGTCGAGATCTACATCCGGGCCATCGAAGGCATCGTCGAGTTGGATATCGACGAACTGGAAGAACGCCTGATGCAGCGTCGTCCAATCGAACGTCTTGGTGATATCACAAGCCTTGCCGCGAAACTCCCAATCGGTGCGACCAGTGGCTTCGGCGGCGATTTTCAGCATGCGATCGCAGTCGGACCACAGCGTCTCGTAGTTCTCGCCCACGCGATACCACTCGAGCATGGTGAACTCAGGCGCATGCAGCGGGCCGGACTCGCGATTGCGAAAGACCGGCGCGAACGAGAAGATCTTGGTCTCTCCCGCCGCCAGCAGCTTTTTCATGGCGAATTCGGGGCTGGTGTGCAGGAAGCGCGGCAGACGGCCTCCGGAGTCCGTGCGCTGTTCCGTGGCGAACGCATGCAGATGCGCCTCGTTGCCCGGTGACACCTGGAGGCACGCCGTCTCCACCTCGAGGAAGCCTTCGGACTCGAACCACCGGCGGATTGCCGCCTTGATGCGCCCACGCGCCAGCAAGCCCGCTCTCCGGTCGGCGTGCTTGTCGGGATGCCACCAAGGGCGGGGAGAGTCGGTGGTCATGGGCGGGCTCGGCTCGAGATGTTCGTCACGGCCCCCTTCAGTGTTGCAGAACCTGCACTCTTACAATGCTTTTCTGATGCCTCGACGGCTGCACGCTCGCCCACAACCTCCGGAGAACCAAACCTGTGGATCCCCGGCCGAGGCAGCGCGGCTGCGCTGTGCAGAGCCGGCGACTGTATTCTGCGTCGTCCGATAGTATTCTTCTATGGCCGTGCCACGGGTGCGACGTTCGGGAAGCCAGAACAACATTACGAGCCGCCGCTATGCCGGTTCACCGCCGGTTTCAGTCCGAGGTTTTCGCGCAGGGTGCGGCCCTCGTACTCGGTGCGAAACAAGCCGCGCCGTTGCAATTCCGGCGTGATCAGATCGACGAAATCTTCGCAGCCCGTGGGTAGATGCGTCGGTGTAATGTTGAAGCCGTCGCAGGCTTCGCTCTCGAACCAGTCCTGCATCACGTCGACGATATCCGTGGGTGTGCCGATCAGGCAAAAGCCGCCCTTGCCCGCCACCTGCTCGTACAGTTGCCGAATGGTCGGGTTTTCCCGCTTTACGCGATCGACCAGATTTTGCGCCTGGCTGCGAATGCCGGTTGGCCCATTTTGGTCGAGCGGTACTGGGCCGTCCAACGGATAGCCCGACAAATCCCCGAACGCGCCGTTGAGGCGGTTGAGCCCCACGAGGGGGTCGAGCAGCTCCTGCAACTGGTCGAACTTCGCCTGCGCCTCCTGTCGCGTGCGCGCCACCACCGGGCGCAGCGCAGGAAGCACTTTCAAATCCTCGCGCGCCCGGCCGTGCCTCGCCATTCGACCTTTGATATCTTCGTAATAGGCGCGCCCAGCGCCCTTCGTTCCGTAAATCGCATAGACGATGTCGGCCGTGGCCGCCGCCAGCTCGCGCCCCTGCTCCGACGCACCGGCCTGCACGACGACGGGATGCCCTTGCGGTGGGCGCGCCACGTTCAGCGGCCCCTTCACCGAGAAAAACCGGCCCTTGTGGTTCAGGGTGTGGAATTTCGTTTCGTCGAAAAACCGAGCGTTCTCCTTGTCGAAGACGTACGCGTTCTCCTCCCACGTGTCCCAAAGTCCACGCACCACATCGACGAACTCGGCGGCGCGGGCGTAGCGCGTGTCGTAGTCGAGCTGTTCTTCGCGACCAAAGTTCTTCGCCTCCGCGTCCGACCACGAGGTGACGACGTTCCAACCGGCGCGGCCATTGCTGATGAGGTCCAGCGTCGCGAACTTGCGGGCGAGATTGTAGGGCTCGTTGTAGGTCGTCGACGCCGTCGTCACGAGGCCGATGTTTTTGGTCACCACCGCCAGCGCGGGCAGCAACGTCATCGGCTCCAGCTCGAAGATTTCATAGCCCATGCGGTTGAGCGAGCCGGCGGGGACATCGCGCTCGCGCACACCGATGCCGTCGGCGAAAAACAGCAGATCGCATTTGCCGCGCTCGGCCGCCATGGCGCTGCGGGCGTAATGATCGAAGCGCATCGTGCCATCGGCGGGCACATCGGGATGCCGCCAAGCGGCCGGGTGATAGCCCAGCCCCCGGATCGACATACCGATCGCCATTTTTCCGCGGGGCATGACGCTCACTGCCCCGCCAGGATGGCGTCTGCGATCTTCTCGGCCACCATGATCGTGGGGAAGTTGGTGTTGGCGCACGGCACCACCGGGAAGATCGACGCATCGACGACGCGCAGGCCGCCGACGCCGTACACCCGTCCTGCCGAATTGGTCACGGCCATCGGATCGTCGCGCGCGCCCATGCGGGCCGTACACGACGCATGCCACACCCCGACGGCGGCCTTGCGGATGAATTCCTCCGCCACGTCTTCGTCGTTGAGCACGCTGTCGATCGTATAGCCTTCCATGATCAGCTTCTCGATCAGGATCTTGCGCAGGAAGGCTGGACCATCGAGCAGCTTGGCCATGATGGTCGTCAGAATCTTGTTCATCGTGTTGATCTCACCGACCTGGCGCACCTTGTCGGAATAACTCGCAGGGAACGGATTGCTGATCGCCTCCTGCATGACGGGGTCGGCGTAGATCGGCGCCAGGCGCTTGATGCCGTCGGCAATGCGCACGAGATCGCGCCGGTCCGACAGCAGGTTGAATTCGACCTCCGGCTCGTCGGCCCAGTGCCGGCTCTGCAGGCGCACTTGTCCCGTTTCCGAGAACGTCTTGTTGACGAAGAGAATGAACGTGCCGATCTGCTCGCCGACCGCATGCCACGACGTCTTGGTGGCGCCGACGACGAACATGTCGCCGGGAGGCGCACCGCCGATGCCGGACGTGTAGCGCATACCGACGAACAGATGGCGCCGCGTCTCCTTGTTGGTCACGCGCGCCGAGGGCTTGAGAAACGCGGCGAGCGCAATGGAGGGATGATCCATCAGCCGCTGTCCCACGCCAAACAGTGAATGGCGGACTGTAATTCCCATATCGCGCAGATGCCCGGCCGGGCCGATTCCCGCGCGCATCAGGTGGGCGGGCGAGTGAATGGCGCCGCAGGACAGAATGACTTCCTTGGCGCGATACTCCGTCGTGCGGCCATTGACGAGCGCTTTGATGCCGACGCACTCGAGGTCCTCGAACAGTAGCTCCGTCACCTGCGTGTTCGTTGAGATCGTCAGATTCGGCCGTTTGCGGACTTCGGCGTTGAGATAGCCGATGGAGGCCGAGACGCGCTGCTCGTTGGCGTTCGAAATAGTGACGGGGAAATAGCCGTCCTCGAAGCGACCGTTCTGGTCGGGCAAATATTTATACCCGGCACGGTCGAAGGCTTTGGCCAGTGCTTTAGCGTGTCCCGGCCACTGTTTCTCCGGAATACGGCGCACCGGGATTGGTCCGTCTTGTCCGTGCCACTCGTCGTTGAAGTCGAGATCGCGCTCCAGCTTCTTGAAGTAGGGGAGAACATTGTCCCACTTCCAGCCGGTGGCGCCGCGCGCCTCCCAATCGTCGTAGTCGGTCGGCGCGCCGCGATTGGCCATCTGCCCGTTGATCGACGAGCCGCCTCCCAGCACGCGCGCCTGCTCGTACTTGCGCAGGCGGGGCTTGGGGCTATTGGGATCGCGATTGTGCGAAACGACTTCGGTCGAGACCTTGAGGTCCTTCCACAGGAAGCGATTGTTGAGATAGGCCGTGCCCGAATAGGAATCGAGCACCTCGGGCGGCTCGTGGCCGGGCGGTGTATCTTCGCCCGCCTCGCACACCAGCACCTTGTTGGCGCTTCGCTCGGACAACCGGCTGGCCAACACCGACCCCGCCGACCCTCCACCGACAATGATGTAATCGTAATCCATGTGTTTCCCCCGCGAGGTGTCGTTTTGTTGA
>JANOHP010000004.1:0-15625 GCA_031406575.1 Hyphomicrobiales bacterium | reverse complement strand
TCCATGCCGACGCGCACGTTGCCGCCGAGCGAAATCGCCACGCCGGAAGATGCCCGCGAGATGCTGCAACTCAAGGGCAGCGACCGGGTCGAGTTCTGACACGACCACCGGCAGGGTGCGCGGCGAGCGAGGCTCGCCTGTGCGCGCGCCCTGTGGCGGTCGTGTCAATGCCGCCCGCCCTCGAGATAGGCGGCGCGCACTTCGGGGGCCTTCAGCAGTTCGGCACCGGTGCCAGCCATCGTGATGCGGCCGTTGACCATGACGTAGCCGCGATCTGCCAAGCGCAGCGCATGGAATGCGTTCTGCTCGACGAGAAACACCGTCACGCCATCGCGCTTGTTCAGCTCGGCGATGACAGAAAAAATCTGTTTGACGATCAGCGGCGCCAACCCCAGGGACGGCTCGTCCAGCAGGAGCAGCTGTGGTCGGCTCATCAGCGCGCGGGCGATCGCCAGCATCTGTTGCTCCCCGCCCGACAGCGTGCCGCCGCGCTGGTCGAGACGTTCTTTCAAGCGCGGAAACAGCATTGTAACCCGATCGAGATCTTCCCCGAAGTGGGCGAGCTCGTCGAGCCCGGCACCCATCTGCAAGTTCTCGCGCACGGTCATGCGCGGAAAAATGCGACGTCCCTCGGGCGACTGGGCGATGCGCAAGCGTGCGATCTCGTGCGTGGCGAGCTGCGTGATATCCTGGCCCGCGTAGTGAATGCTGCCGCTGCGCGCGCGCGGATTACCGAAGATCGTCATCATCAGGGTGGACTTGCCGGCCCCATTGGCGCCGATCAAGGTAACGATCTCGCTTTTATGGACGTCGATGTCGATGCCACGCAGAGCCTGGATGTTGCCGTAGAACGTCTCGACGCCGCGCACGCTGAGAAGGGGCTCACTCACAGCTGTATCCCCACCTTGGCGCCGACATCGGCCACTTCTTCGTCTTCGACGCCAAGATAGGCGGCGACGACTTTGGGATCGTTGCGCACATGGTCGGGCGTGCCGTCGGAAATCTTGGCACCGTATTCCAGCACCACCACGTGATCGGAAATTTCCATCACCACCGACATGTCGTGCTCGATCAGCAGGATCGAGGTGCCCTGGGCGCGGATCGACCGCAACAGCGTGTTGAGCTCAGCCGACTCGCGCGGATTGAGGCCGGCTGCGGGTTCATCCAGGCACAGCAGAACGGGTTCTGTGCATAAGGCGCGCGCGATCTCGAGGCGCCGCTGCGCGCCATAGGGCAGCTCACCCGCCGCATCGTCGGCGCGATCGACGAGGCCGATGCGCTCGAGCCACTGCCGCGCCAGCTCGACAGCTTGGACTTCCCGCTCGCGAAAATGCCGGGAGCCCAAGAGGCCCATCACCGTCCAGCCCGAAGCTGTCATCAGCGCATTGTGTTGCGCCACAATCAAATTCTCGAGCACGGTCATGCCGGAAAACAGACGGATATTCTGGAACGTGCGGGCCACCCGGGCTTTGGCCGCGATCTGGAAGTCCGGCATGCGCTCCAGCAGATAAATCCCGTCGCCACTGCTGCGCGCACTCGAGCGCGTGAGCTTATCGATCTCTTCGGGACGCTGGTGCGCGCCGGCATCGAGCACCATGCGGCCGCTCGTCGGCTTGTAGAACCCCGTGATACAGTTGAACACGGTCGTCTTACCGGCGCCGTTGGGGCCGATAATGGCGGTGATTTCGCCCCGTCGCGCGTCGAACGACAGATCATCGATCGCGGTCAGCCCGCCAAAGCGCATTGTCAGGTGTTCAACCTGCAGAATGGGCGGCGTGATGGGGGATGGGCTCGACTGCATCAGCCATGGCCCTCACGGACGTGCGCAACTGAGACGAGCTTGTGCTCCTTCAGGACGATGGTCGGTTCTCTGGCCGAGATGAGCCCGCGCGGCTTCCAGATCATCATCAGCACAATGGCGAAGCCGAAGATCAACATGCGGTACTGATCGGGTTTGAAGTCCGGCCCGAAAAAGCGCTTGAGGAAATCGAGTTCGCGCAGGATCTCGACACCGCCCACCATGACCACCGCCGCGATCGCTACGCCGGCGAGCGATCCCATACCGCCCAGAACGACGATGGCGAGGATCGTGGCCGACTCCAAGAACTCGAACGACTTGGGATCGACGAAGCCTTGCCGCGCCGCGAAGAAGGCGCCCGCAAAGCCCCCGAATCCCGCCCCGATAGCGAAAGCCGTGAGCTTCGTATTGGTCGTGTTGATGCCCAGCGAGCGGCAGGCGATTTCGTCTTCGCGCAGCGCTTCCCACGCGCGCCCGACCGGCAAGCGGCGCAATCGGATGGTCACGAACGCCGTGAGCAGCGCCAACGCCAGAATGACGTAATAGAGAAAAATGGAGCGATAGATCGTGGGCGTGTGGGGCAGGCCGAAGACATTGGAAAACGTCCGGTCTCCGGTCGCCGAAGCAAACGGAATGCCGAAGAAGGTGATGCGCGGCGTCTGAATGCCGGCGTAGCCGTTCGAAAACTCCACCCAGTTGATCAGCACGAGCCGGATGATTTCTCCGAACGCCAGCGTCACGATGGCGAGATAGTCGCCGCGCAGTCGCAGCACCGGAAACCCCAAGATGACACCCCACAGCGTCGCCAAGAGGCCCGCGATCGGCAGGCATATCCAAAACGCCCACGGACCCAGCATGGGAAACGTCTCGGGGATCACTTTCGTGGCCATGAGCGCGTAGGTGTAGGCGCCGACTGCGTAGAAGGCGACGTAGCCCAAGTCCAGCAAGCCTGCGAGCCCCACGACGATGTTCAGGCCCCAGCCCAGCATGATGTAGATGAGGATCTGGACGCCGAAATTGTCGACCCACTTGATGGCACCGGACGGCCCAATCACGGCCAGCGTGAACGCAGGAAACAACAGCAACGCCAGCAGTCCGAGCTGGGAGGCGCGGCGCGAAAATTCCGGGCTCGGCTGTGGGATTGCGATCGTCGGAAGAGAAATCGGCACGAGGGCCGTAAACAACCGGACGCCGAATACGACCGCCACGATGATGCCGACCAGACCCCAGCGCGGCACCAGGATGATCGAGTTGGTGATGTCGACGTCAGTGCGCCAGGCGATGATCGGCACGCAGATGCCCAGCGCCAAGACCGCCCAAATGACGGCCGACTGCAACGCTGCGATCACGTCGGGTCCAGCTTGCGTCGACGAAGGGGCGGAAGGTGTAGCCATGGCGTCAGACCTTCTCCACTTCGGGCCGCCCGAGCAGCCCCGAAGGCAAAAAGATCAACGTGATAGCCAGAATGGAAAACGCCGCCACGTCCTTGTAGTCGCTCGACACGTAGCCCGCCCACAGCGCTTCGATGAGGCCGATCATCAAGCCGCCGAGAACCGCTCCGGGCAGCGAGCCGATGCCCCCGAGCACGGCTGCGGTGAAGGCCTTGACACCGGGCACGAAGCCATCGGCGAAGTTCACGCTGCCGTATTGCAGCACGTAGAGCTGGCCTGCCACCGCCGCCAATGCCGCGCCCATGATGAACGTGATCGCGATCGTGCGATCGACATCGATGCCCAGCAGCGAGGCCATCTTACTGTCCTGCTCGCAGGCGCGTTGCGCACGGCCCAGTGCGGTGTGCTGCACGAGATACCAGAAGATGACGAGCAGCACGATGTTGAGAACGATGATCAGCACCTGCTTGTCGGCGATGTTGAGAATTTGCGGGGCCGTGTTGGCCGCGTCGACTGTGCGCTCGATGAAGCAGGGTTTGGCGGGCGTGCCGAAACCGTAAAAACACCCGTCGACGAGTGGGGGAATCGACTTGTTGAGCGGTCCCTGCACGAGCTGGACGAAGTTGGAGATCAGGATCGACATGCCGATCGCGGAGATCAGCGGCGCCAGCCGGAACGAGCCGCGCAACGGCCGGTAGGCCAATCGCTCGATCACCCAACTCCACAACGCCGTGAACAGCATCGAGAGTATCATGACGATGAACAGCGCCAGTGCGATCGACCCGATGCCCACGATCTGCGTCAGCACCAGAAAAAAAATCAAGACAATGAATGTCGACACCATGAACACGTCGCCGTGCGCGAAGTTCACCATGCCGATGATGCCGAACACCATCGTGTAGCCGATGGCGATCAGCCCGTAGATGGAGCCGAGCGTGATGCCGTTGACGGTCTGCTGGATGAAGTACTCCATGGCGGTGAGCGCTTTTCCTTTCGACCTCGAGACGGCGTGGCTGGGGGCCCGCTCACCGCGTGGGCGCGGACGCCGAAGCGACGCTATCAGCCCGGCTGCGATCGCGCACGTCGGAATTGGTGTGTGAACGCATCAATGAACACTTCGTTTCGCAAGCGCCTCGCGCGTTTATCGCGCCGTCACGGGTCGCTTGGCGAAATACGTCTCGATGGCCGAGGTAATGGAAAGGGCAAACGTGCGCTGCCACGGCTGGCTCAGCATCAGCTTTTCATCCGTCGCATTGGAAATGTACCCCAGCTCGATCAGCACCGCCGGGGAGCCTGGCTGGCGCAAGACCCGAAAGGGCGCCGACCGGAAGGGATCGCGCGCCAACGTCAGCTTCGGTCGCATCTCACCAACGAGCACGTGGCGAAAATCAGCCGACAAGTCGGCCGACTCGCGCCGCATGAGATCGACGAGGATATCGCGCACGAGCGTGTCGTCCCCACCGGGTCTCCCAGGCAAGCCCGCCAGCAGGTCGGAAGCGTTTTCCTTGTCGGCCATGGCTTGCGCGCGGGCATCCGACGCGGTGTCGGACAACGTGTAGATCGTCGCCCCGCGCACGAGCCGTGCCTGCGCCTTGGCGTCCAGAGAATCGGCATGAATCGACAGGAACAGGTCGGCGTTGCGCTGCCTCGACATCTGCACGCGCTGATCGAGCGGGATGAACACATCCGAGGTGCGCGTCATCACCACATCGTAGCGTTTGGTGGCGCGCAGAGCTTTGGCGATCTCACCGGCGACGGCCAGCACAATGTCCTTTTCGACACCGACGTCCCCGCGTGCCCCCGGATCGATGCCACCGTGGCCGGGATCGACGACGATGACGGGTTTGTCGCGGCGCGGCGCTGGTACTGCAGCCGGACTGGGCTCGGCCGCAGTCGTCGGCAGCGAATGCGCAGCCGCCGCCAGCTCGGACGCGCGGCTGGCGGCGCCCGCTCCCGCCACCACGACAATCTCCAATCGTGCGGGTGCCAACGCCGTTGCTGCGAGAATGCGGGCTGTTTCGATGTTGACGGGGCCGCTCGTGTCCATGACGACGCGCAGTTTCCCCGGCGCGAACAATCCCGCGCGCAAGCCCGTGATCAACCCATCGGCCTTGGGGACAGCGCCGACGGGGCGCACCAACTCGGCGTTCGACAAGTCTGCAACGACCCGCCACGGATCGGACAAGTAAAACACCGACACGGTCGCATTGCCGGTCAGCTCGAGCAGGACGCGGGCGCGGCTGGACGTGTCGGAAAGTTCGGGAGACAGCGGCAGCAGGGCGTTCGGCGGGGCTGCCCGCGGCGCAGGGGGCAGGGACGCCGGGCCGGGCGTGTTCTTCGGCGCAATGATCGCAGACCAACCTTCGCCCGCCCCGGAGCGCGAGCCTTGGGCCAGCGCCGGTCCCGTCGAGACGGTCAAGCCGAGCGCGAGCCCCACAGCTCCGAGGGCACCCGCCCAGGGCCACCGATCGCGCATCTGGCATCCGTTCACGCCGAACACTGACTTTGGCGGTTGCAAGTGCACTGCTCCGAAAATCCACGCAACTTAAGCATCCGTTAGGGAAAACAGACGCTTACTCAAGCGTGAGCCATCGGCATCGAGTCAATCGGAGCCAGGGGCTCAGCAATGGACTTGCCTCAGCGCAGGCGAGACCGTAATACTTATATCGCGTTCCGTAGCGTCCGTCTGTCACCGTCGCGTCACACTGTGGCGATCGGAGCTGGATTAGGGCGCTCGCCACTGGCACCTCCTGAGGCCCTCGCCGTAGGAGATCCCGCAAGCAGGACGGCTCGGCGACCCGGTTGACGATCTGCGCCCCGTCAGGGGAGGCGCGATTTCTTGTGTCGCCCGAGACCGAGCCCACTGCCGAAACCCGGCGACTGGGAACGCGTGCTGAATGGACCTCCTTCAGAGCCCAGCGGATCTGGTCTGGGGAAGGGCCAACCGTGAATCGGGCCGAAGCGCGAGTTTCGGCGATCGTTCGGCGGAGATGAAGGGCGCAGCAGCCGTATCATGCTGACCGTTCGTTCACTTGCTGCTTCAAAAGACTGATGTCCGTTCAATATCATGCGATATCGGAGAGAAAAACGCTGCTGGGAACCGGGTCCTCGAGATCCGATGGTCGGTTGTGGGCTATTGAGCACTGTTTTTGCGCTCATGCTCACTGCCTGCCGCACTCTCGCGCATGCGCCGATGCTCTTATCGCCATCTGAAACATCGAAAAAAGAGCGCGCCCGCACGAGCGCCGCTGCCACCTTCGGCCGTTTACCCGTCGGTCCAGGTAGCTCAGCGTGGAGCGCCAGGGAAGATTTTCCATGGATAAACACAACAAGATGCTTATCGACGCCACCCATCCCGAGGAGACTCGGGTGGTGGTGTTGCGCAACGGCCGGGTAGAGGAGTTCGATTACGAGTCGGCAGCCCGCAAGCTGCTGCGAGGCAACATTTACCTCGCCAAAGTCACCCGCGTCGAACCCTCCCTGCAGGCCGCATTCGTCGATTATGGTGGCAATCGCCACGGCTTTCTCGCCTTCAGCGAAATCCATCCCGACTACTATCAAATTCCCGTCGCTGACCGGGAAATCCTCAAACGCGAGGAAGCGGAAGAAGAAGCGCGCGCCGAGGCCGAAGCCGATGAGCGGGCCCGCTCGCGCTCGCGCCGACACGGCAGCCGCGGACGCTCCGGCAGCACCGATGCAGAGCAGCCGGCGTTTCGCGATGCCGACGGCGACGGCGAGACGTCGGAGCAAGTGCAGGCCAGCCATGACATCGACGATCGCGATGCGCCCGCGTCCAGCTACGACGATCCGGTCCAAAACGATCGTGACGACCGGTCTTTGGACCACGACGCACCCACGTATGCGACGGCATCGGCACCCCGCGACGACTATGTGCGCGACAGCTCCGATGCCGACAGTGATGTCGAGGGCGTCATCGAGGTCGGCTCGGGTGACAACGGCAATGGCGATACCGAACAGGTCGAGGACGTCAGCACCGAGGAAGATGCCCTCGAAGAAGTGCCCGAACGGTCGCGCCGGCGCGCGCGCCAGTACAAGATCCAAGAGGTCATCAAGCGCCGTCAGATCATTCTGGTCCAAGTCGTCAAAGAGGAGCGCGGCAACAAGGGTGCCGCACTCACCACCTACATTTCGCTCGCTGGTCGCTACACGGTGCTCATGCCCAATACGGGTCGGGGCGGCGGCATTTCGCGCAAGATCACGCAACCCCAGGATCGCAAGCGCTTGAAAGCGATTGCCGAGGAGCTCGATGTGCCGGAAGGCATGGGGCTGATCATCCGGACAGCCGGTGCGGCCCGCACGAAGCAGGAAATCAAGCGCGACTACGAATATCTCCTGCGCCTTTGGGAGAGCGTGCGCGAGCTGACCTTGACGTCGACTGCCCCCTGCCTCGTCTACGAGGAAGGCAACCTCATCAAACGCTCGATCCGCGATCTCTATTCCAAAGAGATCGACCAGGTCGTCGTCGCCGGCGCGGAAGCGTGCGGGGAGGCCCAGGACTTCATGGGCATGCTGATGCCGGGTCACGCCGAAAACGTCATCGCCTACGATGGTCTCGAACCGCTGTTCACGCGCTTTGGCATCGAGCGCCAGCTCAATGCCATGTTCAGCCCCTACGTGACCCTGCGGTCGGGCGGCTATCTCGTGATCAACCAGACCGAGGCCCTCGTCGCCATCGACGTGAACTCGGGCAAATCGACCCGCGAGTTCTCGATCGAGGAGACGGCCTACGCCACCAACTGCGAGGCAGCCGAAGAAATCGCGCGCCAGCTCAAACTGCGCGACCTCGCCGGCCTCATCGTCATCGACTTCATCGACATGGAGGAGAATCGGAACAACCGCACCGTCGAGCGTCGCATGAAGGATGCGCTGCGCCACGATCGCGCCCGCATCCAGATTGGCCGCATCTCCCACTTCGGCCTACTCGAGATGTCACGCCAGCGCATGCGGACCGGCGTTCTGGAAGGCTCGACCACGCAGTGCCCCCATTGCCAAGGCACCGGCATCATCCGCTCGACCGAGTCGGTGGCGCTTGCGGTGCTGCGCGGCCTGGAAGACACGCTGCTGAAACAGCCGGCGTCCCTGATGGCGACCACCACGCCGACGGTGGCGCTCTACATCCTCAACCACAAGCGCGCCTTTATTACCGACATGGAAGCCCGCCACGGCATCACGATCGCGATCGAGGGATCGGACCGCATGCAAGGCGCCAACTTCGCCGTTGAAAAAACCGCCGCACCGATCGCTCTGGCCAAGCCCACGCCGCGCAGCGCCGTCAGCATGGACTGGGGCTTCGACGGCGCCAGCAGCGCCGATGACGACGCCATCGAGGAAGAAGCCCCGCGCGAGACCGCTCGGCCGCCACGCAGCGCCGCGCGCGATGACGCCGAACCGGCCTTCGAACGGGGTCGGGATCGCGATCGGCCGCGAGATACCGAGACCCGCGAGGGTGCCGAAGGTGGGTCGGGCCGCAAACGCCGCCGCCGCCGCGGTCGCCGCGATCGGGACGACTCCGGGTCGGTCGCGCATCGCGATGATCGATTCGTGCAAGCCGACGCGGATCGCGACCCCGATCACGCTCCTGCGCGCGACATCGAGGCAGACGACGACATCTCCACGATCGTCGAGGATCGCGCACCGATTGCGGCCTCCGATTGGCCGGTGGAGCGCACCAGCAACGACCCCCACGAGGAGGTCGGCGACGAGGCGGATCGCCCGGAGGCGGCAGTCGAAGGTGGCGATCGAGACGACCGCCCGCGTCGGGGACGGCGCAGGGGCCGCCGTGGCGGCCGTGGGCGCGGTCGTGAGCAATCGGCCGAGCGCAGTCCGTCGCTCGACGGCGCACCCGCCGAGAACGGTGCCGCAGGCGAATGGCACGCCATCGACGTGTCGCGTCCGGGAGCCGAGCAACCGCCCCCGAGCGCCGATCCACGCTTCGATACCGGTTGGCAGAAACCCGTAACCGCCCCCGCCGAGACGGACACCGCGTTCAGGCGCGCGGCACCGAGGTCGGACAACGACGATCGGCCGTCCGCAACGGTCCGGTCCGACAGGGGCGATGAACCATCACCGCAGGCCCCGGCCATCGCGCGCGTTCCTGAGCATCGGCCGTATGTCGTGGAGACCGACAGACGCCCTGCCGAGGGGACGCGAGACGCGCCAGCAGCGCCCGTTTCGAGGCCCTCGGAAGCGGCACCAGCGTATGCGGCGATGGAACCTCCGGCTCAACCGGCGGCACAGCCCCCGCCGAGCGCACCGGCATCGCCGCCCCGCAAGGGATGGTGGCAGCGCAATTTCGGCTGAGGCCACGTGCATCCAGAACATACGGGTGGTCGAGACATCGACCACCCGGCCCTATCGGCGCGGAAGGTGATGCCGCTGGGCGCAGAGAGTGAGCCGGCCGACCCGATCATGAATCGTCGAAGACTTTCTGCTTGGGCCCGACGCCCCGGAAGAAGCGCGAGATGAAATTGCGGTCGCGCATGTGAGCGGGCGTCTCGCGCGACACATAGTCGAACACACGGCCGTCTTTCATGCCGTAGTGGGCGACCTGTTCGACGCTGCCGACCCGGTTGAAATAGATGGCGACGACGCGCCGGTCGACTTCCTCGGGCTTGTAGAAGGCAACCTCTTTGCGAGTGCTGGAAATGTAATAAAAGGCGTTCCCACTGGGCACGGCCGACGTGGTATCGGGAGTGCCCAGCGCGTTGCGCACGGCGTCCTGGCTCATGCCGGGCTGAATTTGGGTGAGTTCGTTGTCGTTGAAATGGTGGCCGTGTTTGATCGTGGTTGCAGCACAACCCGCCATCAGGGCGACGACCAGAGAGACCACCAGCACGGATCGGCCGCCCACTCGGCGCTCGGCGCACCGAGGCCTCGTAGCCACCTGGTTGGAGACGGAATCGTTCATGCTCGAAGTGCCTTCCTCAGACGCCGGCCGCGTCCCTCGACCCAGCCGGCCAGAATCGTCGACCAGCTTCCCCTTCACGCCCGACTATCGGGATCGCTCACGCTTGGCAACGGCACCGGGCACATCGCCCACACCCCGTTGAACCACGTCAGCTCAGCGCACAGGACCGTCATGCTTGGGTGGCTCGAGAGAAAAGCGCGTCTGCGTCAGACAGGACGCCAGCTTTATGAGAGTATTGTGGCGCGCGCACGGGCCGAGGTGTTTTATCGCGATCTGGGCGTGGCCGACACCATCGAAGGCCGTTTCGAGATGATCGTGCTGCACATGGTTCTCGTCTTGCAGCGGCTCAAGAGCGAAGGCGACGCCGGTCTACGCTTGGGACAGATCGTCATGGAGCACCTGTTTGCCGATATGGACGATGCCTTACGGCAAATCGGCATCGGCGACATGGGCGTTCCGCGACGTGTCAAGCGGGCTGCGGCGGCCTTGCAAGAGCGGTCGCGCGATTATACGGCCGCAATGCAGAGCGACCAGCTCGCGGCGGCTCTGCTTGGGCACGTGTACGGGGCGACCGAGGCCACAGCGCCGCACGATCGCGCGGCCGACGCGCAGCGGTTGGCCCACTACGTGCGCGCCAGTGCGGCAGCGCTCGACGCCGCACCGCGCGAAACCCTTGTCGCGGGGCATGTGGCGTTTGCCGAAATTGCGCCCCAACGGCCCTGACCACCGATTGGAGAGACCCATGCCGCTCGATTGGACAGAAGCGATTACGGACGTGCCCGACAAGGGCCTCGAGCGCGTCCGCCAGGCCACGGCCGCCGAATGCGCCATTGTCGGCGAAGACATCGGCCTCCTCGGCTGCACCCGCATCGCTGCGCGCTACCGCGTGCAGGCGCGCGGCAAAGACCACTATATGCTCGTCGGCACGGTGGAGGCCGATGTGACGCAGGAATGCGTCGTCACCGTCGAGCCTGTCGAAGCGCGCATGAAATTTCCGATCGAAGTCGCCTTCGTGCCGGACGCCGAAGCGCTGGCCGGCGATCTGGTCGACCCCTTCGCCAACGTCGAATACGAATCGATTGAGAACGGGCGGCTCGCCGTCGGGCGCGTCATCACCGAAGAATTGGCGAGCCGGCTCGATCCCTATCCCCGCCGGCCCGAGTCGGAGTTCGACTGGAAGGACACCGCCGACGCGGGCAAGAGCGGGCCGTTCGCCGCGCTCGAAAAATTGAAAAGGCCGACCTGACCACACCCCCAACGGGCCGATCGCCCGCGAGGGTGCACGACGCGTGAAAACTGATTGTGTCGCCGCGCGGACGCGCTATGGTCCGCTCCAATTCGGGGGAATTGCGCCGGCTTTTCGGGCAGAGCTGGTCGTCCACAGTCAAGTAGGCAGGCAGGACCGTATGTCAGGGCCGAGGACGCTCGCGCTCGACGCCATGGGAGGCGACGTCGGACCGGAAGTCGTGGTGCCAGGTGCCGCGTTGGCTCTCGCGAGCCAACCGGATCTGCACTTCGTCTTCTTCGGCGACGAGGCGCGCATTGCACGATGCATGGAGGCCCACACTGGGCTCACGGGCCATGCGCGCATCGTGCATACCGATCTCACTGTCGGATCGGAAGACAAACCCAGCCAAGCCATTCGCCGCGCCAAAGGCACCAGCATGTGGCTGTGCATCGAGGCCGTGAAAACCGGCGAAGCGCATGCGGCCATTTCCGCCGGTAACACCGGTGCCTTGATGGCGCTGGCCAAATTGATCCTGCGCCCCCTGCCGGCTGTCGAAAGACCCGCTCTCGCCGCGTTCTGGCCGACCATCCGTGGGGCCTCGATCGTGCTCGACGTCGGCGCCAACATCGGGGCCAGTGCGGCCGAACTGGTGAAGTTTTCGCTCATGGGTGCGGCAATGGCGCGCGCACGGCTGGGTGTCGATCGGCCGACAGTCGGCCTCCTCAATGTCGGCTCGGAAGAAATCAAAGGCAACGAAGAGGTGCGCGCCGCGCACGCGCTGCTGAAGCAGCATGCTGCCTGTCTGCCGTTCGCGTACCACGGCTTCATCGAGGGTGACCAGATCGGCCAAGGCACCGTCGATGTCGTGGTCGTCGAAGGGTTTGCCGGCAATATCGCGCTGAAAACGGCCGAAGGCACGGCACGCCAGATGGCGAGCTATCTGCGGGCCGCCATGGCGCGCTCGCTCGTGACCAAGGTGGGGGCGCTGCTGGCCCGCAACGGTTTTGCCGAACTCAAGCAGAAAATCGATCCCCGGCGCGTCAACGGCGCCCTGTTCGCGGGCTTGAGCGGCATTGCGATCAAGAGCCACGGCGGCACGGACGCATTGGGTTTTGCGAGCGCCATCAAAGTCGGCTACCAGATGGCTGAGAGTGGGCTCATCGAGCGTATCAGCTCCGACATCGGGGCGATATCGGAACTGCTCGCGACCGCGAGCAACGAGCCCGAGAGTCGGTGAGTGCTGCATGAGATTCTACCACCCGCCCCGACGACCAGCACCCACTCCAGGTGTTCGCCGGGCGCGCGGAAGTGGACGTCGGGCGAGGTGAGCACGTGGCCGTGATTCGATCCGTGATCCGGGGTGTCGGTGCCTATCTGCCCGAACGCATCATGACGAATCATGATCTGTCGCGCATCGTCGACACCACCGACGACTGGATCACCGAACGCACCGGCATCAAACAACGCCACATTGCCGCCGATGGCGAATTGACGAGCGATTTGGGGATCGCCGCCGCCAAGCAGGCACTGGTGCGCGCCGGTATCGATCCCGTCGACATCGATCTGGTGATCTGCGCCACGGCCACGCCCGACCGGACGTTTCCGGCAACAGCTGTGCGCATCCAAGCGGGCCTGGGCATCACCAACGGTGCGGCCTTCGACATTCAGGCGGTCTGCTCGGGCTTTGTTTTCGCCATGACGACGGCCGACAATTTCCTGAAGACCGGGCAGTTCAAGCGCGCGCTCGTGATCGGAGCCGAAACCTTCTCACGCATCCTCGACTGGACCGACCGGGGCACCTGTGTGCTGTTTGGCGATGGGGCGGGCGCGGTCGTGCTCGAAGCCCAGCCCCAACACGGCACGCGCGAAGATCGCGGCATCCTCGCCACTCGCATCCGCTCCGATGGGCGTTTCGAGGACTTGCTCTACGTCGATGGCGGGCCCGGCTCGACGAAGACGACCGGTTATCTGCGTATGAACGGGCGCGAAGTGTTTCGCCATGCCGTGCAGAAAATCTACGGCGTCATCGAAGAAACGCTGGTCGCCACCGGCTACACCGCCGACGAGATCGACCTCTACGTGCCCCATCAGGCCAACCAACGCATTCTGGATGGGATCGCGCGCAAGCTCGGCGTCGATCCGGAAAAGATCGTCATTACGCTGGCCAAACACGGCAATACGTCCGCTGCGTCGATCCCCCTGGCCCTCAATCAAGCGTTCGAAGAACACCGCGTCAAAGAGGGTAGCCTCATCCTCATGGAAGCGATGGGCGGTGGGTTCACCTGGGGCGCCGTTCTGGTCCGTTGGTGACACAAAAAGCTCGCTTGCCTCGGCTGCGACCTAATCCGCAGTGAATTCAGCACCTTGAAGAGCTGAGCATTGACTTATCCGCCACCCAGGCTAGCATCGGGACCAAGTGCGTGAGGGATGGAGCGTGACATGGGTGGGAAAACGTTGACTCGGGCCGATCTGGCGGACGCGGTGGTTCGTAAAATCGGGTTGCCGCGCAACGAGTCGCAAGAGCTCGTCGAGCTGGTGTTGGACCAGATTTCATCGGCGCTGTCGCGAGGCGAAGGCGTCAAGCTGTCGTCTTTCGGGTCGTTTGGGGTGCGCGACAAAGGCCAGCGCATCGGCCGCAACCCCAAGACCGGCGAAGAAGTGCCCATCACACCGCGGCGTGTTTTGGTATTTCGCGCCAGTAACATCATGAAAACGCGCATCAATGGTGGCCTTGGCAACCGCAGCAAAGCGGCCGAGTAACACCCAGCGCCGATCGCGCGAACGTGGCGGTATCGTTGGGTGAGGCGGCATCGGCGCAGGGCTGGGACGTGGTTGGAACGCGGGGCACACCATGGACAAAGCAGCAGAAGCGTTTCGCACGATCAGCGAAGTCGCCGAAGAAATCGGCATCGCCAAGCACGTGCTGCGGTTTTGGGAAGTCAAGTTCGGCCACATCCGTCCCATGAAACGCGGTGGCGGCCGGCGCTATTATCGGCCGGAAGACTTGGAATTGCTGAAGGGTATCCGCCACCTTCTGCACCGCGATGGTTACACGATCAAAGGCGTCCAGAAAATTCTGCGTGAGCAGGGCTTGGAAGCCGTCAAAGCCTTCGGACGGGACGATGACCGTGCGAGAGGTGCCGCGCCCCAGAGCGCACCCGTCACCGAGACGCCGTCCAAACCCTCGAGCCGCGCGATCAAAACCAACCACGCCCAGAGCGCGGTGGCCAACGCGCACGAAGCAGCGCCCGCAAGAGGTCGCACAGCGCTGAGCGACAGCGACATTCGCGCTTTGATTTCCACACTCGAAGAGTGTCGGACGATCTTGACCGGCACGGCGGCGCGGTCGGCCACGTAACGCGCGGCCCACGTCGCGCTCTACCGCTCCCCGCGCCGCGGTCCGGTCGGGATCTCGTTGAACGGCAAATCCTTATCGACCCGCATGTCGGCTGGCAGGCCCAGCACGCGCTCGGCGATGATGTTGCGCAGGATCTCGTCGGTACCGCCGGCGATGCGCAGCGCGGGCGAATAAAACAGCGCCTCTTCGAAAATGCCGTTGAGTGGCATGTCGGGCGACGTGACGCCACCGGCCATGCCGAGCAGATCGAGCCCGTAGCTCGTGATGTCCTGCAACTTGGCTGCGGTGACGAGTTTCCCGATCGAGGATTGCGGCCCAGGCGTTTCACCGCGCGACAGCGATGTCATGGTGCGGAACTTGGTGAAGCGCAGCCCCTGTGTGCGGACGTAGAATTCGGCAATGCGCTCCTGCACGCCGGGGTCGTCGAGGGCTGTGCCGTGTTCGCTCTCGATGTGGCGCGCGAGTTCGATCAATTCGCTGACATCGGGGCCGGGCGCATCGCCCGTCATGTGGCGCTCGTTCATCAGCGTGGTGATCGAGACTTTCCAGCCGTCTCCGACCGCGCCGATGCGCTGGCTGTCGGGAATGCGCACGTCGGTGAAGAACACCTCGTTGAAATGGCGCGACCCCGACATCTGTTTGATGGGTCGGATTTCGAGACCCGGCGTCTTCATGTCGAGCCAGAAGTAGGTGAGGCCTTTGTGTTTGGCCACGCTGGGATCGCTGCGCGCGACGAGACACCCGTAGTTCGCGTAGTGGGCACCCGACGTCCAGATTTTCTGACCGTTGATGACCCAATGATCGCCCTTATCCTCGCCAAAGGTCTGCATCGAGACTAGGTCGCTGCCCGAACCAGGTTCGGAATAGCCTTGGCACCAGCGGATTTCACCGCGGGCGATCTGGTTCAGATAATGGACCTTCT
>JANOHP010000157.1:0-3289 GCA_031406575.1 Hyphomicrobiales bacterium | reverse complement strand
GGCGAAATTTGACGCCGAGCGCGTCTTCTTCATCCTCGCTCAACCGCTTCACGTCGTAGTACTCGACATGCATGCCGAAGGCCTTGGCCCGGCGCGCGACTTTCTTGCCGATGTTGCCCAGCCCGACGATGCCGAGCGTCTTGTCGTAGAGCTCGTACATGGTCGGCGGCGGCCCGTTGCCGCGCCAGCGCCCGCCCGCCACGCTGGCGTGCTGCCAGACCACTTTGCGCGCCACCGTCAGCATCAGCATCATCGCGTGTTCGGCGACCGAGATGGCATTGGCGCCGCCGTTGTTGGCGACCGGCACCTTGGCGCGCCGCGCCGCATTGAGGTCGACGGCGTCATAACCGGCCGACAGGAGTTGGATCAGCTTGAGATTGGGCGCCGCCTTGTGGAAGGCATCGTCCATTTTTACATGCGGATAGCAGATCATGTACTCGGCTTTGTCGAGCGTGGCCCTGATCTCACTCGGATCGTCCTTTGGCATAACGAGCTCAAATCCCGTCGGCGCGATGGCGCGGGCAAGCTCGGCCGTTTGCGCGGACGGCGGCACTAGGACGATGCGTGGGCTCATGTAGGCGTCTCCTCGATTTCCCCGGACGGTGCTGGGAGACAGTAAAGCACGCGCGCCCGCCCGTTGTCGTGGGCTGTAGGTGTCGCGCGTGCCCTTACTCGAAGAGGGCGACGGCGCGCGTCCACCCAGCCGAGCCGTCTTTCACCTTCACGGGAAAGCAGATGACCTGGAATCCGGTCGCCGGCAAGTGTTCGAGATTCGACAGTTTTTCGATTTGGCAATAGCCGATCTCGCGGCCCGAGCGATGGCCTTCCCAGATGATGCCGGGATCTTTCGTTTGGGCGTAGCGTTTGGCCGTGTAGACGAACGGCGCGTCCCACGACCACGCATCGGTGCCGACCACGCGAATGCCACGCGAGGTGAGATAGAGCGTCGCCTCACGTCCCATCCCGCAACCGGTCGGCACATAGTCGTCGTGGCCGTAGCGGGCGCCTGCCGCCGTATTGACGACGACGATCTCGAGCGGGCGGAGCGAGTGGCCGATGCGGGCCAATTCCGCCTCGATTTCGGCCGCAGATACGACGTGACCGTTGGGCAGATGGCGAAAGTCGAGCTTGACACCGGGCTGGTAGAACCATTCGAGGGGTGCGGCGTCGATGCGCATCGCCGGTTTGCCGTGATCCATGGTCGTGGCGTAATGGTAGGGCGCGTCGACGTGCGTGCCGTTGTGCGTGGAAATCTTGCATTGCTCCGTCGCCCAGCCTTCGCCGCCCGGCAGCTGGTCGGCTGTGAGCCCCGGAAAGTGCCGCAGCATGCGCGGGATCGATTCCTGGTGTGTTTCGTAGTGAATTTGCGGCTCACCACCGGGCGGGTCCGACGCGATGCCGCTCTGCAGAGCGACGGATATATCTATGATGCGCCGTGGCATGCCGAGGGCTCCGGTGGCGCGAGTACGCCGCCGATCCTGGAGGAACCATTCGGACGAGTCGATAGGGACGTGCTTTGGTCCACATGCGCCGCAGCGGCCTTGCGGACGCTGGCAAAGTGTCGGATTGTTCGCGACCGCACACAGAAGGCATCGCCCTATGACGACGAGCACAAAAGCCTCGGGCTCCGCACCGACCCTACTGCCTCGGACCTCCGATCAGATCCTCGGCCCGTTCTATCCCCTGGTCGAGCCGTCGAGGGGAGGCGACCTTACGCAGGTGGGCGGCAGGCCCGGGCGCGCGCAGGGCCAGCTCCTCTACGTATCTGGACGCGTGCTCGACAGGTCGGGAAGCCCAGTGCGCCGTGGCAAGGTGCAGATATGGCAGGCCAACGCATTCGGTCGCTACGACCATCCCAACGACGACAATCCAGCCCCCCTCGACCCGTCCTTCGTCGGCTTCGCCGCGATCGAGACTGATGACGAGGGTCGCTACACTTTCAAGACCATCAAGCCGGCGGCCTATCCGGCCGGGCCGGGTCGGATGCGTCCCTCCCACATCCATTTCGAGGTGTTCGGCAAACGCGAGCGCCTGATCACGCAGCTCTATTTTGGGGGTGATCCGCATCAGGACACCGACATGTGGCTCCAGTCGTCCCACCGCAAGGAGACGATCGTGATGCCCGTGCAGGAGCCACTCGCGGGCATGGAGGCGCAGGCCAGGCGCGTCGCCTTCGATGTCGTTCTGATGCACGGCTGACATCGCGGAGCGTCGAGGACGAGGCATGCCCCTCCCATTCCTGGCTATCCCGCAGCAGGTGCACGCCGAGGAAGGCTACGTCGATCTCGGCGACGTGCGGCTTTGGCATTGGGATACCGGCGGCAGCGGCGATGTCGTCCTGCTCTGCCATCCAGCTTCGCAGAGTTGCCGCATCTGGCTTTACCAGCAACCGGTTCTCGCCGCTGCGGGCTATCGCGTCATCGCCTATTCGCGTCGCGGCGTGTACCGGTCGCAGCCCGGTCCCCGCGATAGACCCGGCACAGCCGTCGACGATATGGCGCGCCTCCTCGATCATCTCGACGTCGAGCGGGCGCATCTCGTCGGCGCCGCTGCGGGAGGCATTTCGGCCCTGGGTTTCGCCGTCGCGCACGAGCAGCGCGCTGCGTCGCTGACCCTGGCCGGCACGATCTTTTCGCCCGATGAGGACGAGTGGCGGCAGATGTATGCCAACCTTGGCCTGGCGGCCGTGCGCGGCGTAGTGTCGACGGAATTTTTGGAGCTGGGGCCGAGCTACAGAGCCACGAACCCGGAGGGCACGCGCCGCTTTCTCGAGCTCGAGCACCAGGCGAAAGCCGGCGGGCCAGCGATCCAGCAGCCGGTCGGCGCTCGCGTCGACTGGGCGAACCTCGCCGTCATGCGTGTGCCGACCCTGCTCGTCACGGGCGAGGCCGATCTCTACGCGCCACCGCCACTCCAGGCGCTCGTTGCCCGTCGGATGGCCCTCCAGAAATCCCATACGTTGCGGCAGGTCGGACACGCTCCCTACTGGGAAGTGCCGGATGAGTTCAACCGGCTCGTCCTCGAATTTCTCGAGCATTCACACGCGACGGCGCGCGACGAGTCTACTTGATGCCGGCCGTTCGGCATCGTATCTGAGCACCATCATTCGATCGAAGAAGCAACCTGCGAGCTCCGCGAAAGGACGTCCCATGGGCAAAGAGAAATTCGACCGCAGCAAGCCGCACGTGAACGTGGGCACGATCGGTCACGTTGACCATGGCAAGACGACGCTGACGGCGGCGTTGACGAAAGTTTCGGCCGACAAGGGCTGGACGAAGACGGCTGTTGC
>JANOHP010000156.1:0-6875 GCA_031406575.1 Hyphomicrobiales bacterium | reverse complement strand
GCAACAGCCGTCTTCGTCCAGCCCTTGTCGGCCGAAACTTTCGTCAACGCCGCCGTCAGCGTCGTCTTGCCATGGTCAACGTGACCGATCGTGCCCACGTTCACGTGCGGCTTGCTGCGGTCGAATTTCTCTTTGCCCATGTTCGGCTCTCCTCAGTCTCGACGTCTTGTTCCAGCGAGCCAGCGGGATTATCCCGTTTCGGCCCATGATCCGTTGCAGTCTGCCGTTCGTGCATCACCCGTCACAGTGCCGGGTTGGCCCACACGGTCGGCTTTTTCGTCAAACGTATTTCGCTTTCACTTCTTCGGCGACGTTGCGCGGTACCTCCGCATAGTGCGCGAACTGCATGGTGTAGGACGCGCGGCCCTGACTCATGGATCGGAGCTGGCTGACGTAGCCGAACATGTTGGCGAGCGGCACGTTGGCCCGAATGACCGTGGCGTTGCCGCGCATTTCCTGATTGCGGATCTGGCCGCGCCGGCTGTTGATGTCGCCGATCACGCCACCCACGAAGTCACCCGGCGTCACCACTTCGACGTCCATGATGGGCTCAAGCAGCTTGATGCCGGCTTTCGTGCAGCCTTCGCGCATGCCTTGGCGCGACGCGATTTCGAAGGCGATCGCCGAGCTGTCCACTTCGTGGTAGGCGCCGTCGAACAGCGTCACCTTGGTGTCGACCATCGGGAAGCCGATGAGGACGCCTGAATCCCACACCGAATTGATGCCCTTTTCGACGCCGGGAATGAATTCCTTCGGCACCGTACCGCCGACGACTTCTGACTCGAACTCGTTGCCCTTGCCGATTTCATTGGGCTCGATGCGAAACTTGATGCGAGCGAACTGACCCGTGCCGCCCGTTTGCTTCTTGTGCGTGTAATCGATTTCGGTCGCTCGGGCGAGGGTCTCGCGGTAGGCCACCTGCGGAGCGCCGACGTTGACTTCGACGTTGTGCGGTTCGCGCCGCATGATGTCGACCTTGATGTCGAGATGCAGCTCGCCCATACCCTTGAGAATGGTTTCGCCCGACTCCGGATCCACCGACACGCGGAACGAGGGGTCCTCGACCGCCATCGTGTGGAGGATTTGCGACATCTTTTCCTGATCGGCCTTGGACTTGGGCTCGACCTTCATTTCGATGACGGGATTGGGGAAATCCATCTTCTCGAGCAGAACCGGCTTGCTCGGATCAGACAGCGTTTCGCCGGTGCGCGTATCCTTGAGACCCGCGAGCGCCACGATATCGCCAGCGAAGGCCTCGTCGACAGCTTCGCGTTTCTCGGCGTGCATTTCGTAGATCATACCGACGCGCTCTTTCTTGTCGCGCGTGGTCTGAGCCAGAGCCATGCCCTTCTCGAGTTTGCCCGAGTAGATGCGGCAGAACGTGAGCGAGCCGACGTGGGGAAACGCCATGATCTTGAAGGCGATCATCGACAGCGGATCGGAATCGATGGGGCGGCGCACCGCTTCCCCGTCCGTCTTCATATCGATGCATTTGTAGGCGTCACGATCGGACGGCGCCGGCAGAAAGTCGACCACGGCGTCGAGCAGTTGCTGCACGCCCTTGTGCTTGAAGGCGGAACCACACAGCATCGGATAAAACGTGCGCGTCACCGTCGCCGCGCGGATCAGCCGGCGCAGCGTATCGGCGTCTGGCTCCTGACCGTCGAGGTAGGTGGCCATCACATCGTCATCCATCTCCACAGCGGCTTCGATCATCTCGCTGCGGAACTGAGTGGCCTGTTCCACGAGGTCGGCTGGAATGTCCTGCTCTGAGAAGTTGGCGTCCTTGCCGTCTCCATCCCAAACATAGGCCCGCATCGTGATCAGATCGACCATGCCGCGGAAGTCGTTTTCCGCTCCGATCGGCAGCTGCAGCGGAATAGCGCGTGCGCCGAGCTTTTCTTTGATGTCGGCGAGGCACATGTAGAAGTCGGCGCCCGTCTTATCCATCTTGTTGGAGAAGATGATGCGCGGCACGCTGTACTTGTCGCCTTGGCGCCAGACCGTTTCAGTCTGCGGCTCCACGCCCTGGTTGCTGTCCAGCACGCACACGGCGCCGTCGAGCACACGCAGCGAACGCTCGACTTCGATCGTGAAGTCCACGTGTCCGGGCGTATCGATGATATTCAGACGGCGCTTGCGGCCATCGCGGCCGGGCCAGAAGCAGGTCGTGGCAGCCGACGTGATCGTAATGCCGCGCTCGGCCTCTTGATCCATGAAATCCATGGTGGCAGCGCCGTCGTGGACTTCACCGATCTTGTGGCTCTTGCCCGTGTAATAGAGGATCCGCTCGGTCGTCGTCGTCTTGCCCGCATCGATATGGGCCATGATACCGAAGTTTCGGTAGTCCTCGATTTTATATTGGCGGGCCATGGGGTCTTGCCTCGAAAAGTCTGTCGTTTGCGCGTCTGCTGCCTGGTCGAACGATCCGACCCGAAGGCAACCTGCTTACCAGCGGTAGTGTGAGAAGGCGCGGTTGGCTTCCGCCATCTTGTGCGTGTCTTCACGCTTCTTGACGGCCGTGCCACGATTGTTGGAGGCATCGAGCAACTCGCCCGACAGGCGCTCTTCCATCGTGTTTTCGTTGCGGGCGCGGGCCGCCGTAATGATCCAGCGAATGGCCAGAGCCTGCCGACGTTCGGTCCGAACTTCGACCGGCACCTGATAGGTGGCGCCACCGACGCGCCGCGAACGAACCTCTACGGCGGGCATGACATTTTCCAGTGCCTGATGAAACACCGGCAGCGGATCGGTCTTCGCCCGCGAGACGATGCGGTCGAACGCACCGTAAACGATGTTTTCGGCGACGGACTTTTTGCCCTCGCGCATGATCGAGTTCATGAACTTCGAGACGACCAGATCGTTGAATTTCGGATCCGGGTTGATTTCCCGTCTCTGTGCACTGTGCCGCCGCGACATGGCGCTCTTCCTTCTCGAACATCTCGTGCCGTCTTCCAACCACCACCTTCCCGAAGGCCGAGTGGGCGGAAGCACCATCAAAACCAAAGGGCCCGGCTGGTGTCCGGGCCCCGAACGTTATAGGCGATTTGCCCAGGGCGTCCGTGGAACCCGCTTGCAGCGTGGTTACTTCGGACGCTTTGCACCGTATTTCGAACGACGTTGCCGACGATCAGCCACGCCCTGTGTATCGAGCACACCACGAATGATGTGATAGCGCACACCCGGCAAGTCCTTCACGCGGCCACCGCGGATCATGACGACCGAATGTTCCTGGAGGTTGTGACCCTCGCCCGGAATATAGCCGATGACCTCGAAGCCGTTGGTGAGACGCACCTTGGCGACCTTGCGAAGGGCCGAGTTCGGCTTCTTCGGCGTCGTCGTATAGACACGCGTGCAAACACCGCGCTTCTGCGGGCAAGCCTCCATGGCAGGAACCTTGTTTCGCTCCTTGGGCTTCACTCGCGGTTTGCGGATAAGTTGCTGAATCGTCGGCATTCGCCCGTCCACTTGCTCGCCGCGATCGTTGCGGCATGCGCCAAACCCGTATGGGCCGAGCCACCCTGGTTACAGGGCGATCCCAGCTCTTGTGCCATTGGAGCGGACGCTCGCAAGAGCACCCGTTCTTGGCCCGATAATGTCCTCTGCTTGGAGACGACAGTGTTTAGGCGAATGCTCGAAGCTGCAACGTGCCGCCGAGGCGCCTACGACCTACCGTGAGAGTTGGCGCAACCTATAGAATTAACGAGGCAAGGTCAACACCAGTGCGTGGAAATAAATTGTTATCTCTGCGCCGAACCCGAAAATTCCAAAAACGCCTTTGAAAGCGAGATAAACAAGGCCCTCGAGCCGCTGTTATCCCCGCGCGACCGGCGCCGATTTCGCAGTCCAGACCTCGATACCCGCGGCTGCCGGCGCGCGGGAATCAAACTCCACCAGTCGACACCAACCGCGGCCAACTCACCGGCACGACCGCCGGCTTTTGGTGGCCCAACCGGCGCGCCGGGTCAACTCGCCGGGCAGAGCTTGGCGCGGATGATACACTCTTTGCCCAAAGCGCCACCGTTGCCGCAGCGCTGGCGGACCTTGCGCACCGTGTACCCGGCGGCGGCCTGTCCCACAGCCGCTCCAGACGTCATCCAGGCCGCCCACATCGGCCAGCTTGTCGCCTGTAAGACCGCCTCCCAGGCCTAAAAGCGGGCATCCTCGACGCTGCTCCCTGTCCCCCGCCCCCCTTTGCCGATGCAGGCTCGACCCTGCTCGGTTGGCGATTGAGCCTGCGCCGTCGAAGCTGCGAGGCCGATCGAAACGACCACGGCAATGGCGGCGACATGCGTGCGGGTCATCGGCGTCCCCTGGCTGTATCCAGCATCGGATCGGCCCAGACCCCGCATCTCGACCACGTCGATCGGCACAGCGTTACCGGATCGATGCTGCTGTATTGTGCTGGCGAACAGGGCGAAAAATGGCGCTTGCCGTGGCCGTGCCGTGGCATCGCCCATAAACCCGCGCGCCTGTGACACCGATGTTCGCCGACCGTGCTGCGGCCGGGCTGGAACACCGGCAGCGACCCAGAAAAAAATCGGCCACCCGGTGGGGCAGCCGATTGAACCAGGCGAACCTTTTGCGACGCAGCCTTACTCGGCCGCTTCTTCCGCCGCGCGACGCCGGCGGCGCACCGGGGCGCTCTCACCATCTCCACCAGGACCACCGATGGCACGATCGAGCGCCGCCTTGGCCTTCTCCTTGGCGATGAGATCGTCCCGCTTGGCGGCGATGTTGCGCAGTTCACGCAGATAGCCGCCGGTGCCTGCCGGGATGAGGCGGCCGACGATGACGTTCTCTTTCAGGCCATCGAGCGTGTCGTACTTGCCGTTGACGGCGGCGTCGGTGAGGACGCGCGTCGTTTCCTGGAAAGAGGCCGCCGAGATGAACGAGTTCGTCTGCAACGACGCCTTGGTGATGCCGAGCAGCACGGGCTTGCCGGTTGCGATCCGCTTGCCTTCCTTCTCGACGATCAGATTGCGCGCATCGAATTCGGTGCGATCGATCTGCTCGTTCTTCAGGTAACCCGTCTCGCCGGGATCTTCGATCTCGACTTTCTGCAGCATCTGCCGAACGATCACCTCGATGTGCTTGTCGTTGATCGTCACGCCCTGCAAGCGGTAGACGTCCTGGATTTCCTTGATCAGGTACTTGGCGAGTTCTTCCACGCCCTTGATCGCCAGAATGTCGTGCGGTGCGGGATGGCCGTCATAGACGAAATCACCCTTTTCGATGCGGTCGCCGTGCTGGACGGCCAAGCTCTTGCCGCGCTGGATCAGATACTCGACCGGCGAGAGTGACTCGTCGTCGGGCTTGATCGTGATGCGCTGCTTGTTCTTGTAGTCCTTGCCGAACTCGACGGTGCCCGACAGCTCCGCGATAATCGCGTGATCTTTGGGACGGCGCGCCTCGAACAGTTCCGCCACGCGCGGCAGACCGCCCGTGATGTCACCCGTTTTGGCCGAAGAGGTCGGCACGCGCGAGAGCACGTCACCCGCTTTGACCTTGGCGCCGGCATCGACCGACAGGACCGCATCGACGGACAACAGGTAGCGCGCATCGCCACCGCGAGCCAGCTTCACCGCTTTGCCGCCCTTGCTCTCCTTGACGAGAACAGCGGGCTTCAAATCGCTGCCGCGTGGCGTGGAGCGCCAATCGACGACGACGCGGTTGGTCGTGCCTTTGACTTCGTCGGTCTGCTCCTTGACGGAGATACCGTCGACCATGTCCTCGAAGTCCACAACGCCGTCGACTTCGGTGAGCACGGGCCGCGTGTAGGGGTCCCACTGGGCGATACGCGTGCCGCGCTTGACCTCGTCGCCTTCGTCGACGTGGAGGCGTGCGCCATACACGATTTTGTGCGTGGCGAGTTCCTTGCCACCCTGATCCATGATCGTCACGGCCACGGTGCGACCCATGGCGATGAGCCGGTTCTGGCTGTCGCGCGCCACGTTGCGGTTCTTGATCGTCACCTTGCCGTTGAAGTTCGACTCGATGAACGACTGATCGACCGTCTGCGCCACACCGCCGATGTGGAACGTGCGCATGGTGAGCTGGGTGCCCGGCTCGCCGATCGACTGCGCGGCGATGACACCGACCGCTTCGCCGATGTTGACGGGCGTACCACGGGCGAGATCGCGCCCGTAGCACTTGGCGCATACGGCCGTTACGGTCTCGCACGTGAGCACCGAACGGATGCGCACTTCTTGGATCTGCGCCTTGTCGATGATCTCCATCTGGGACTCTTCGATCAGCTCGCCAGACTTGATCAACAGCGCCTTCGTCACGGGGTCGACGATGTCCTCGGCGGTGGTTCGGCCCAGAACGCGGTTGGCGAGCGAAACGATCACCGTGCCAGCGTCGACGACGGCCTGCACGTTGATGCCGCGATCCGTCCCGCAATCGAGCTCCGTGATGATGCAGTCCTGCGCAACGTCGACGAGACGACGCGTCAGATAGCCCGAGTTGGCGGTCTTCAAGGCCGTATCGGCCAGACCCTTACGGGCACCGTGCGTCGAGTTGAAGTACTCGAGAACCGAAAGACCTTCTTTGAAGTTCGAGATGATCGGCGTTTCGATGATTTCGCCAGACGGCTTCGTCATCAATCCGCGCATACCCGCGAGCTGCTTCATCTGCGTGGGCGAACCGCGGGCACCCGAGTGGCTCATCATGTAGATCGAGTTGATCGAGCCTTCACGACCCGTCACAGGATCGCGCTTCACGGCCGAAATGCGATCCATCATCTCTTTGGCGATCGTGTCGGTGCACTTCGACCAGGCATCGACGACCTTGTTGTACTTCTCGAGCTGGGTGATCAAGCCGTCGTTGTACTGCTGCTCGAACTCGCGCACTTCGCCGTGCGTGCGCTCGAC
>JANOHP010000231.1:0-2384 GCA_031406575.1 Hyphomicrobiales bacterium | reverse complement strand
CTTCGGAGCGACTTTCGGCGACGCCGACGAACTGCAGGAAGCCGGCGCGATAGGGATTGCGGTCCTTGCCGAGCTTGTCCATCTCGTCCCAGAAGCCCTTCATGACGCCCAGGCCGGTCTTGTAGCCGTAGTAGGAGAGGTAGCAGTAGACGTAATCCATCTGGGCGCACCACTGCCACGTCTCGACCGACCCGCCACCGGGAATCCACACGGGCGGATGGGGCGCATTCTGCACCGGGCGCGGCCAAATGTTCACATAGCGTTGCTGATTGAAGCGGCCGTTGAAAGCGAACGTCTCTTTTTCGGTCCACGCCTTGATCACGAGATCATGCGCCTCCAGATAGCGCTCGCGCAACTGCGAGGGATTGGAGCCATAAGCAAAGCAGGTGTCCATGGGTGATCCCACGGGGAAGCCAGCGATCAGGCGGCCACCCGAGATGCAATCGATCATCGCGAATTCTTCGGCGACCCGCGTCGGCGGATTGTAGAGCGCCAGCGAATTGCCCATGACGCAGATCGTCGTATCGGTCGTGCGCCGCGCCAGCGCCGAGGCGATCAGGTTGGGCGAGGGCATCAGCCCGTAGCCGTTGTTGTGGTGCTCGTTGCAGCAGATCGCATCGAACCCGCAGGCCGCTGCAAACTCCATTTCGTCCATGAAGTCGTTGTACATGTGGTGCGCCCGCTGCGGATCGAACAGCGAGGAATGAATATCCACCCACACCGAGGGATGCTTCTGCTTGAAGTCGTCCGGCAGCTCCGTATAGGGCATCAGATGGAACCACATGAGCTTCATGGGGTGGGGTCTCCGGATGGGCGCATCGATCCGGCAAAGCCGGGCCTGGGAGGTGCAAGTGTCGTTCATGGCCTGAGCAAGATCAAGTTTGCACGTGGTGGCGGAAGGCCGGCCACGATGTTAGAGTTCATCTCGTGGTCGGGAAGCGAAAGAATTGATCCCCATGTCGCAGACGATGCCACGCCCCGCCACCTACGCCGACATCGAAGCTTTGCCGCCCCATGTCGTCGGTGAGATCGCATTCGGCGTCCTGCACACGCATCCACGACCGACGCCGCGGCACGCCGTGGCGGCCAATGCCGTCGGGTCGACGCTCACCGGACGGTTCCAATTCGGCGTCGGGGGACCTGGCGGCTGGCTCTTCATGGTGGAACCGGAACTGCACCTCGGAGGGCACGTTTTAGTGCCCGACATTGCCGGCTGGCGGCGCGAACGGCTGCCCAAGCTGCCCGATACCGCCTACATCGAGACGCCGCCCGATTGGGTTTGCGAGGTGCTGTCGCCCGCGACCGAGCGCTTCGACCGGACGGACAAGCTTACGATATATGCCTCGTTCGGTGTCGGACACTGCTGGTTGGTGGACCCGATCGTGAGGACACTGGAAGTCTTCATGCGGCAGGGCGACACGTGGCTCCTGTCCGCCACCTTCAAGGACACCGACGCCGTCACCGCACCACCCTTCGAAGCCCATACGTTCGCGCTCGATCTGTTGTGGACGGATTGAGGGGTTGGGAGGGTGTCGGCCCGGCATCGCCGCCAGCGCACCCGGCCGGCTCGCAATCCTCCGCCACTTCGGGTTGAGCCCGGACAAAGTCCAAGGTGGCGGGGCACGCGCAGCACTGGCCACTCCGTGATGCGGATTTGCATGGCCGAACGCGTGCGCTTGCAGCTCTGCCCCGTCGCACGCGCGGCGCTTTCCCCCCGAGCCTCGCTGGTAACCGATCATGCACCACCCTTGTCGCGCTGACCGCGCCATATTCATGTTGATACAACTGTCGAAACCTTTCTGTGCATCCAAAAAGAGGGGTGCGCGGAGCGGCGAGACCTCACTCTTTGCGTTTGGATTGGATGCGGCCTCGCCGCTCCACGCGCGCATGACGGGGGTGGACCCCCTTTATCGACGGCCGGCTCCGCGAATGCCGCGTGCATCCATATTTGACCGCGGCTCTCTTCTGCCGGTTGAGGCGTCTCACGACGGCCGACCCGGCGCGGCGCCGAGCGGAGGCGGGCTGAGTCGCCCCGCGCTGCCTATCGAACGCGCTTTCCCACACCTCCCGAAACGTCCCAGCTCGAGCCCAGGCCCCTCATCGGTGCGGATGGCAGGAGTATAGGCACGGCGCGCGAGCGCGGGGATAAGTCGAGCAAGAGGAATGCGGGGTTATGGTGAATGCGCCTGTAGCCGTAGGGTGCAAGTGCCCAACGGGCGTATTGCACCGGCTCTGGCTGTGGCGGCGCAATACGCGAAGTCGCTATTGCCCTACGGCCGTTCGCTGCGATGGCAGCCGGACTGCCGAAATGGTAGGGTCCAACCCGTGCTCCTGAACCGAAAGCCTCGAGCCCATGCCGCTGACGCTGCCACGCCCCGCCACCT
>JANOHP010000103.1:0-4193 GCA_031406575.1 Hyphomicrobiales bacterium | reverse complement strand
GCGCTCGAGCTGATCGGCTAGCTCGGGTAGCTCGGGCAGCACGGCGTAACGGGGGGTCCGTTGATTTCTCCTTTTTGTCCTGAGACGTGGGGAGTACCGGATCACGTTTCATCTTCGCTCCGGGACGCTTTCCTCCGCGTTCTGATTTATTCCGCCAGTTAACCGACCATTGACGTTTGTCCGCCAAGATCGCTTCACAGGTCGACACGATCGAGCCGGGCGAGAAGGACTTTCCGAACAATGAAACGGGGACAGCTAATCGGACTGGTTATTGCCGGGGTCTGCGCTCTCGGCACATTTCTTCTCATGATGGGAATGGTGGGCAAACAGTCGCCGAACGCACAAATCGAACTCCGCACCAACTCGACAGAAGTCCTCGTCGCCAAGCTCGATATGGGTTTGGGGCACGCCACGACCGAGGGGAGTTTCCGTTGGCAGGCTTGGCCCCAAGATTCAGTGCCGATGGGGGCCATTCTCAACGGCAGCTCAGGCAATGTGATGGCGGATTTGGCCAATCACGTGGCGCGCGCGCCCATCCTGGCCGGTGAGCCGATCACGAAGACGAAACTCGTCAAGCTGGGTGATGGCGGTGTGCTTGCAGCCATCCTCCCTCCTGGAAAGCGCGCCGTTTCAACAAAAATATCAGAAGATTCCGCCGTCGCTTGGCTCGTCCTGCCCAACGACCACGTCGACATCACACTGGTGAAGCGAATGAGGTCGCGTGGCGGCAGTGATGAGTTCTCACGCGAAGTGCTTCTGCAAAACGTCCGCGTTCTCGCTATTGGCCAGCGCATCGAAAGCAAAGATGGGCAAAAAGTCGTTGACGGCAAAACCGCCACCTTCGAGCTGACACCAGCACAAGCGGGAAAGTTGGCGCTGGCAAAGCATCAGGGCGAGTTGACGTTGATGTTGCGCTCGATCGCCGATATCGCTGCTGACGACATACAGACCGAAGAAAAGCGTGCCCGCAACAGTGAAGCCGTCCGCTTCACGCGATACGGCATTCGCAAAGCCTATTGAGTGTGTTCTTCGTCGACTGAGCATGTTCGCGCCAGCGACCTGCAACCGTCGATGGCTTCGAGTTGCGTCTGCGTGCACCCGGTACCGTAGCTCGTCAGAAGGCGACCTTCTATGCTGAAACTCTTCAAAGTCCAACATGGCGCCATTTTGGCGGCACTCGCGGCGACCAGCCTTGCACTGGTTACGCAGGTCAACGTCGACGTTGTGTTGGCTCAAAGCGGACCGAACAAACGCGCCACACCCGGTGTGCCCACATCGTTCGCGACGACCTATCAATCGATCATGCGGATATCTGACCGCGAATCGTTTCCGATGCATCGCGCCATCAAGATCGCGCGCAACAAATCGATGCTATTGGAGCTGCCTCGCGATCTGCGCGACGTCATCGTCTCCAATCCGGAAATCCTGGATGCGGTGGTGCAGACATCGAACCGGGTCTATCTCATCGGCAAGAAAACAGGGCAGGCCAACGCCTTCTTCTTCGATTCGAGTGGTGAGCAGATCATCACGTTCGAAATCAATGTCGAGCATGACACGACCGCTCTCGACGCGCTCTATCAGCGGCTGCTCGTGGGATCGAACATCAAGTCCGAAATCATGCACGACACAGTCATTCTCACAGGTTCCGTGAAAAATCCCGTCGACAGCAATCGTGCCATGGATATCGCCAGTCGCTTCGTCGTGCCCAATCCCGATGACGCCGCACGCGCCAAGCCCAAAGTCGTCAACTTGCTGCAGGTCGAAGCCGAAGAGCAGGTGATGCTGCAGGTCACTGTCGCCGAAGTGCAGCGCTCGGTCCTCAAACAGTTCGGCATCAATATCGGCGGAAGTATCTCCGTCGGCAACTTCGCCACCGCACTCGCGACCGCCAATGGCCTGCCGCTGACATCTGCAGCCGGTTTGGGCAAGCTCGGGGATGTGGGCTTCAACACACAGTCGCCCTATGGCCAAAACTGCGGCACGGTCCTGCCTCAAATCATTGGAGCACCGGATGGCATCGTCGGAAATTCTGGAGCTACCGGGGGCTGGGCATCAGGCAATAGTTGCGCGGCCCATGCTCTTCGCGCTCTGGAGCGCCATGGCCTCGTGCGTACGCTTGCCGAGCCCAATCTGACAGCCACATCGGGCGAATCGGCAAAGTTCCATGCTGGCGGCGAGTATCCGATCCCGGTGGTCGATTCCGACGGAAAGCTCACGGTGATGTTCAAGGAGTTCGGCGTCAAGGTCGCCTTCACACCGCTGGTGCTCTCCGAGAGCCGCATCAGTTTGAAAATCGAAACCGAGGTTTCCGAACTGAGCAGCGCTGGCTCCGTCGTCTTGTCCGGCATTTCTATTCCGGCTCTGAAAAAGAGAGAGGCTAAGTCGACCGTTGAGCTTCCATCGGGAGGAACGCTGGCGATGGCCGGGCTCATTTCGGAAGACTCACGCAAAAACATCGAAGGGCTGCCGGGTCTCAAAGATATCCCACTGCTGGGCACACTGTTCCGCAGCCAAGACTTCATCAAAAACGAGACCGAGTTGGTCATTCTGGTCACGCCCTACATGGTGCGTCCCAACGCCAAGCAACACTTCGCGAAACCGACGGATGGCCTCGCTCCTGCCTCCGAACTCAAGAGCAATCTGCTCGGCCACATGAACCGGATTTACGGAAAGAATGTCCCCGCGATGGCCGAAGGCGGCCTGAAAGACGGGTCAGTCGGCTTCATCGTGGATTGATCGGACAGCGAAAGAGAACAGTATCATGACCACTCGCAAACATCACTCGACACGCGCTCCCGGCCGCTTCGGCGTCCGTGTGATTCGAGCAACCTTGACCGTCACAGTGCTCGCGATCGCAGTAACCGCGTGCCGGCCGGGTGATGAACCCGGCACCCACGTCGCCGGCTGGACGATGATCGATCCGGCCCAACGGCACCCCATCATCGTCTCGCATCAACCCTCGACACTGACCCTGCGCGTGGCGCGCGGCTCAGCTGGAATGACGCCGCAGCAACGTGCAAACGTCGTCGAATTTCTTGCGCAGTACCGTGGAACCACCCAGGGGAATGGGCGCCTGTCGATCGGTGTCCCCAGTGGGGCTCCCAACGAGGTCGCCACACTTCAAGCCTTGGCCGACTTGAAGGACCTTTTGCGCGACTTTGGTCTCGACCAATCGCAGATCGCCATCCAAGCCTATCATAGCGAGGGTGAGCGCCAACCGCCGATCCGTCTGTCGTTCGCGCGCTACGTCGCCGAGGCGCCATTGTGCGGGCAGTGGCCGGCCAATCTCGCTGAAGATGCGCGAAACCTCCCCTATCACAACATGGGATGCTCGACCCAACGCAACATCGCTGCGCAGATCGCCAACCCAGCCGATCTCCTCGGTCCACGTCCGGTGGGAGCCAGCTCCGCCGAGCGGCGACATGCGGGGTGGGAAAAGTGGACCAAAGGAGAGTCGACGGTCTCCGCGAAGTCCGCCGACGAACGCGCGAAATCGGACTCCAAATAAATCAGCAGAGTGCGAGGCAACATGACACAGCAAGCTCAAGCCGCGAACGACCCGATCGAGCATCACATTGCCTCGCTCGACGACCCGTCCAATGACGCCCAAAGCGCAGTGCGGGCGCGACCGATTCCCCGCATTTCCATCCAGGCGTTCTGTGAGTCGGGCCATACTGCCGAGGCGCTCCAAGTCGCTGCGGACGATCGACGACTGGCCAAGGCCCACATCTCCATCCACATGGGTGGCGCCCAAGCCGCCGTCGCGCATTATCTCGAAAGCCCGACGCCGAATTTGATCATCATAGAGTCGACGCTCGACCGAGCCAGAATACTCGGTGAGCTCGACAGCTTGGCGGAGTCCTGCGACGCCGGCACGAAAGTGCTCGTCATCGGGCACGCCAATGACGTGATCCTCTATCGCGAGCTCCTGAAACGCGGCGTGAGCGAATATCTGATCTCGCCGGTCGCTCCCATTCAAGTCATGGAGAGCATCTCCAATCTCTATACAAATCCAGAGTCCGACCCGGTTGGCCACATTCTGGCTTTTGTCGGCGCCAAAGGCGGCGTGGGGTCGTCCACAATCTGTCACAACGTCTCGTGGTGCATTTCGGAAGTTCTCAAAACCAACGTCGTGATCTCTGATTTCGACCTGGCGTTCGGCACGACGGGCCTGAACTTCAATCAGGACCCCG
>JANOHP010000055.1:0-36158 GCA_031406575.1 Hyphomicrobiales bacterium | reverse complement strand
GTGTGGCAAAACGGATCAACGCCGAACTGGTATTGTCCATTGTTGATGAGACGCCCGGTGGCGAGGTGTGTCCAGACGTCGGCATTGCGAATCACGACGCAGCCAAATAGTCCGGCCAAGGCCAAAACCGCCAAAATGAGTAGGCCATCCAACCATCCGGTCATAAGATGATCGAGGGGATCGTCATCAGCGCCGCAAACGAGATCGCGACGCCGTAAGGCAGCAGGCCGCGCCGCACCCACGCGGGAAAGAATCGCGACAGTTGGCTCGGCGACCAGCCTTCCTTGTCCCAGAACAGAAAGCGCTTTCCGCCGAGCACGACGAGCGCCAGCGCGGCGCCGAACATCGACATGAAAAAGAGAAACTCGAGCACGTGCAGTGGCCCGGCCCACAACGCCACCGCCGTCATCAGCTTGATGTCGCCCGCGCCCATGTAGCCAAAGCTGTAGACACCGAAGCCGATGACCAGCACGCCCGCAGCGACGGCGAGATGCTGCCAGATCACCAGCGACTTGCCGCCGATGAGCAGGAACACCCCGAACAAGGCAATCGTCGCCAGCGAGATCCAATTGGGGATGCGCAGCACTTTGATGTCGGTGATCGACGCGTAGAGCATCAAGAAGATGAACGCGGCAGCAATGATCGTGTTGGGTGTAAGCGCCATCGAGTCCCCCGAAGTGGCCGATCGCGGTATAGCGCGAGTCGGCACCGCGCAAGAATGCGTGGAGCAACGGTTCTTTGCGCTAGGGTGGCCCTTCCCTGTCCACCGCCACGCACCCCGATTTTCTGCGGCACAATCGGCAATGCCGTGTGGGTCGCCTATTGTTCAGGCTCGCCCTTGAACTTTCCACGGGATTCCAACATGTATCTGCGCTTAAGGTTTCTTCCTCTGAACTAGGTCGACGACGTCCGCTGCCTTTTGTGTGCCCAACGCCATCGCAATTGGTCCGACAACGCGGTCGGCGGCCCGACGTGCTGGTTCCTGCTGCATGTGGGCGTAGATGCTCGTCGAGCGCGCATTCGCATGACCGAGTAGAGCACCCGTCATAGCTAACGTCTCGCCCGATGAGACGGCGGCCGAGCCGATCGTGTGGCGAAGCGTGTGCGGTGTCACTCCTGGCAAGCCCGCACGGGCGACGACCATTGGCCAGAACCGTTTCGTGCCCTGATAGAACGTGCTGCCGTCCTCGGATGGGAATACGAATATGCCACCGGGCTCCCTTGGCACGGATAGCAGAAGGGCAAGCGCGGCACTGGCCAACGGGCGCACGGATCGCCCCGTCTTCGTGTCGGACAATCGCAGACATGCGTGATCGAAATCGATCTCGGACCATTTGAGCCCGGCGATTTCGTCCCGGCGACACCCCGTGAGTGCCCAAAGTCGCATGATGGCGATCGCTTTCGGGCTTGCACCCTCGGCTTCCAAGCTGTCGAGCGCAGCACCGAGTCGGGCGACCTCGTCGAGAGTCAAAAAGCGCGGCCGTTTACCGTCGGCTGGCTTCTTGACGCGCGCGCAGGGGTTCGATGCCATGATCTCGTGACGTACTGCGAACGTGAACACGGCGGAGAGATCGCGCACGCCTTTGATCGCGGCACCAGCGCCCCCTTTGACAATGACCCGGGTGCCTGATCCAGATTTCTCGTCTTTTGCCGTCTTTCCGGCCTTCACGTCGCGCATGAAGTGCTCGACATCGGAGGGGCGCACATCGGACACCTTCTTGCGACCGAGCAGAGGCACGACGTGATGGCGCAGGCGGGCCATCATCCACCGCCGATTGCGATCCTTGAGATGGTCGGTGCCTTTGTTCCCATAGTGCCCGATGAGATTGGCGACGGTCATCTCACGACGTTTGACTTGGCGAGAGCCCGAGGGGTCGTGACCTTGCGCGACGGATCCAAGCACGCGTTTCGCCTCGGCTCGCGCTTCGTCGACGGTGAGCACGCCGTAACGGCCAATGGTGAACCGGCGACTGGTTCCCCCGCGTCCGCCGCCGGCGCGATACTGCGCGATGAATGTCTTCGATCCCCCGTGCCTCACGCGAAGCCCGAAGCCTGACACGTCGCTGTCCCAAATGAACTGATCGCGCGCGCTGGGGATGATGCCATCCACCACACGCTTCGTGAGTTTCACTGTCGACATTGGTTCCCCCAATTTCTTGATCGAGGAATACCGCGCTGGGAAGCACCTGGGAAGCACCGAAACGGAAATCAGCGGCAGGACGTGGAAATACGCGGCGTACTCCATTATTATATTTCAGTAGGTTATGACCGTTGGCGCAACTGGCGGAAACCCCGTGAAACCGTTTCCACACCCTTCACACGGGTGGGGTCACAGGTTCAATCCCTGTCGCGCCCACCAGGAGCATTTCACTCACCCGGCTCCCGCTCCTGGCTCATCACGTGCGTCCGCGCATCGACGGGACGGCCTTACACGAAACTGAAATCGGTGGCGTCGAGCGAGCTCAACAGCACGTTGTTGATCGTGATCGTGTTGCCCAGGCTGTGGGTGATGACCACGCTGTTGACGCCCCCAACGACGACTTGTGCGGACGCAGATTGAACCGCTGCAAAGTTGGCAAACACGGAACTCGAAAACGAGACGACATCCTGGTTGCCGGTAACATCTCCGAAGTCCAACAGCCTATCCAAACCGAAATCGACCGAGTCGAACAGGTAGACATCATTGCCTGCGCCTGCGCCACCGGTCAGGTTGTCGTTGCCCCTACCGCCGACGAGGAGATCGTTGCCCGCGCCGCCATTGAGTGAATCGTTGCCCGCAGCACCGTCGATCTTGTCGTTGAATGCCGAGCCCACGATCGTATCGACACCCGATGTGCCTCGATACCAAGCTTCCGACAGAAGCTTCGCATAGTCCCACGTCGTCCCATCGGCAAATTCGATCCGTTCGACGCCCCAATTGGACGTCGTCGACAAAAACTGCTGGTCGACCTCGATCACCTCTCCCGTGGCTTTGACCGCAATGAGAAGATCATCGCCCGCTATTCGATGCGAGAACACGAGATCGGCCGCATTGAGGTCGGCGAAGCGCAGAACATCGACGTCAACTATCGAACCACTCGTCTCGTCGATCATGTCGCTGCCGTCGCCCGAGCGATAGACATACGTGTCGCTGTTGTTACCACCTCTCAGGATATCCGCACCGGCGCCACCACTGATCGTATCCCGGAACCCCGAAGCGACGATCGTCTCGCCCGCCGCTGTCCCTCGATACCAAGCTTCCGACACGATCTTCGCCAGGTCCCACGTGGTCCCTTCGGCAAAAACGAGCTGTTCGACACCGTAATTGAAGCTTGGTGAAGCGAACTGATGGTTCACGCTGATCACGTCACCCGTGGCTTTGATCATAATCTGCAGGGTGTCGTTGCCCGTTTCGTGGGTGAAGACGACATCGGCAACATTGAGGTCGATGAAGCGCAAAACATCGACGTCTATCGTCGATCCGCTCGACTCATCGATCACGTCGCTGCCGTCGCCCGAGCGATAGAGATATGTATCGCTGCCCCCGCTACCGTCGAGTGAATCGACCCCTGCTCCGCCGACGATCACGTCATTTCCGTCATAGGCGTAGATGTAGTCGTCGCCATCGAGCCCATGGACGATGTCGGCCCCATTCGAGGTGAAAAAGCTGGAGTCATCACCCGCCGTTCCGTACAGCGTGCGGGCCGCCCCAGTGACCGTCAGCGTGACTGTCGCAGTATCCGTGCCACCGTCCCGGTCAACGACCCCATAGGTGAAGCGCGCCATTCCCTCATACCCAAGGATGGGTGTGAAGACGATGTCACCGGTCGCGTTCACCGTAACGCTGCCACCCATGGCGCCAGAAACCGCGGTGAGCACCAGCGCGTTTCCGGTATCGTTGCCGAGCAGCGTGGACGGCGCGACCACCAACGCGGAACTTCCGCTGGTCGCAAATCCGCTGTCGTCGTTGGCCACCACCGGCTCGACCACAGGCGTCACCGCCACGACAACCTGCGCGGTCGCCCTGGCACCAGAGGGGTCCTGGGTCGTATACGTGAACGAGGCCGATCCGAAGTAGTCCTTGGTCGGCGTAAACACGATGTTGCCCAGACCATCCAGCGCGACCGTCCCGCCTTGCGCATCCTGCACAGACACCAGAGACAATGCATCGCCATCGGGATCAGTGTCGTTGCCGAGAACGCTGCTGGCGGCCAGCGTGAGCTGTGTGTCCTCGGCCATGATCATAGAATCACCGGCCGCAGTCGGCGCGTCGTTGGCGCCCGTCAGGTTGATCGTCAGCGTCGCCGAGGACGTCGCGCCCTGGCTGTCGGCCAACGTGTAAGCGAAAACCTCCGAGGCCGGCGCACCCGCCGCAAGCGCATTGGTGTCGGCGTCCGCATCATCGAGCGTATACGTCCAACTCCCATCGGCCGCCATGACCAACGTGCCGTAGGTGCCTTGGAGCGAACCCGCCGTCGTCACCGCACGACTGTCGCCGCTGTCGACGTCCGTATCATTGCTCAAAACATTGCCCGATGCCGTGGCGTCACCCGCCACCACGCCCGCTTCGACAACCGCATCACCTGCGTTGCTATCGGCCACCGCAACTGGGCCGTCGTTGGTTCCAACAATGGTGACGCGCACGATGACGCTGCTCGACAACGGCGCGCCGTCATCATCGCTGACAGTGACCCGGAACTCTTCGACACGCGTTTGGCCAGCGCCCAAATAGGCGACCGACGCCGCATTGACCGAATAGGTCCACGAAATCGTGCCGTCGCCGGCTCCCGCTGCGCTGGCGGTGATTGCGAGTGATGAAAGGCTGCCGAGCGTCGTGCCGACGGGCACAACCGACAGCGTGTGCGTGTCGGTCAAATCCGCATCGTCGAAGGCAATTGCGCCAGATGCGCTGACCGATCCCACGTCGGCATTGGAGCCCAATTCGGACACCTGAACCGTTACGAGCGTCGTCGCAATGACGGGGGCGTCATTCGTACCCGTGATCGTGACCGTAAATGATGCTGTATGGGTCGACGTGCCGTTGGGGTTGGTGCGCAGCAGCGTGTAGGTGAACGTCTGGCTCACGGTTTCGCCGGCGGCGAGTGCATCCGCAGCCGCCGCGTTGATGGTGTAGGCCCCGTCGGCATTCAACGTGATGGTCGAGTTCTGAAGTCCGGCAACGGTCGACGGCGTACCGACAGCACCACCACTCCAACCCGTGACCGACAGCACGTCTCCGGTTCCCGCGCCGTCATTGGTCAGGACATTGCCCGTCGCGGTTCCATCTTCTTGGACACTTGCCGTGTCGTTCGCGGGAGAAATTGCCGGCAATGTAGACGCAGGCGGTTTGGCCGGTGGTGGCAGCAGTGGCGTATTTTCCGGTTTCCCGTGACCGTGATGCCCGTTGCCATGGTGATGGTGGTGGCGCGACGGATAACCGGCGCCGTGCGCGCCGTGATGTTCTTTGTGCCCATGCGCACCATCATGCCGATGACCATCGGATTTCGATTTTTTCGACTCGGACATGGGCGATCACTCGGTTCGAATATGGAACGCCGCGGCACGCAGACGTCCTGATGCGATCAAAAGATGACATCATTCGAACCCAGTCAAACCAGCCTTGGAGTATTGAAAAAACCCGTGTTAAAATCCTGCACGCGACTTTTAATTCAATTTTAAAAGCTTGCTTTCGACGTCGACGATCAAGGAAACCGTAACGGTATTTTATGACGTCACAACAATATGTTGAGAGCCAATTGCGTCATTTCCGTCATTTCGAAACCCAATAACAACCCATTATTTCAGCCCTGCGGCACATGTATCGAAACGATCCACGTCATGAAAGACATTCGGCTCGAGGTCAATCGCAAGCAAGCGGCGTGCCACAACTGCTGCTCGGCTTTGCTTTGCATTGGCGCCGTACCGGCACGTTCATCGGGAACGATCTATCGAAAGCATTCGTTGCCGAACTTTACATCCCGGTCGGCAAACGCCACGCTCGCCCCCTCGGCGATGAACCGACGCACTGTCGCTTCGCCGATGCCCGACGCACCGCCTGTCACTGCCGCAACCTTCCCGTTCAGCGAGCCCATACCCATATCCTCATCTCGATCCTCGGCCGCAGAAAGATACGGACCGGGAGGTATTCGGTACAGGGGTTTTGACGATCGACGCCATGCAGTGGCGGAACACGACGCCGCTTGAACCGTTGTGGTGCGAAGCGGAACGGAGCGCCAGCCAATCGGCCCCAGCAGATCACAACGCACGCCTCCTGGAGACACGTCATGGTGACATCGATCGCTGCGTCACCCGATAAGGGCCGGCGATGACCCTCGCGCAAGGCCTCGCCTTCGGCGTCGTCGCCATGATGATGGGGCTCTTCATGTGGGGCCGCCTGCGCTACGACGTCATCGCAATGCTCTCTCTGTTCGCCGCTGTCATTGTCGGGATCGTGCCCGCCAACAAAGCGTTCACCGGCTTTGGTGATGACGTGGTGGTGATCGTGGCGACTGCCCTGGTGGTCAGCGCCGCCGTCGCCAAATCCGGGGTGATGGGCGAAATTCTCGCTCCGATCAGGCCCTATCTGGTCACGGCGCGGGTGCAAGTCTTCGTGCTGGTCAGCGCCGCGATCGTCTTGTCGACATTCATCAAGAATGTCGGCGCTCTGGCCATTCTTATTCCCGTGGCCTTTCAAATGGCGAAGCGCTCGGGCACGTCGCCGTCTCAGTTGCTGATGCCGCTGGCGTTCGGTTCGCTGATCGGTGGCCTCATTACGCTCGTTGGCACATCACCCAATGTCATCGTCTCCCGCGTGCGCGAGGAAATCGTCGGCAAGCCGTTCGCCATGTTCGACTATGCCCCGGTCGGGCTCGCCATCGCCGCCGTCGGTCTCGTCTACCTCACATTCGCGTTCTGGATCCTGCCGAAAGACCGCAAGTCGGGGGTGTCTCTGGACACGGCCATCAACATCGAAAACTACGTCCTGGAAGCCAAGGTGCCGGAGAATTCTTCGTCGGTCGGCAAACGGGCATTCGACGTCGCCGCGCTGGGTGACGGCGAGGTGACGTTGACGACTGTCGTGCGTGAGCGCTTCCTCCGCTACGAGCCTACACCCGCGCTACAGCTTCAGGCAGGCGATCTGCTGCTCTTGCGCGGCAATCCCGAAGCACTGGAACGCGTCGTCGCCAAGGGTGGGCTGGAGTTGGCGGGACAGGAAGCCGATGCGCCCGGCCAGGGCGATGAAGACGAAGTCGGCGTGATCGAGGGAGTCGTGACCGCCGACAGCGCACTCATCGGTTCGACCGCGATGCAACTGAAGCTGCGCGAAATGTACCAAATCAATCTTCTCGCAATCAGCCGCTCGGGCGAACAGATCACGCAGCGTCTGCGTTCCGTGCGTTTTCAGGCTGGCGATGTGGTCGTGCTGCAGGGCCGTTTCGACGTGCTGCCGGACGCGCTGACGTCTCTGGGCATCTTACCGCTGGCGGAACGCGACGTGGCGTTGGGGCGGGGGCGACGGCGTTGGATTCCCCTCGCGATTCTGAGTGTGACCGTGCTGCTCGTTGCCTTCAGCGTCCTGCCGATCACGGTGGCCTTTTTCGGTGCGGCGCTCGCCATCATGATGACCAAGGCGCTGTCGTTGCGGGAAGCTTATGACGCCATCGAATGGCCCATTCTCATCCTGCTGGGCGCGCTTATTCCCGTCAGTGAGGCGGTGCGCACGACTGGAGCCACGGACCTCATCGCAGGCTGGCTGTCGAGCGCGACCAATATGCTGCCGCCGACGGGGTCGCTCGCACTCATTCTCGTTGCGGCGATGGCGGTGACGCCGTTCCTCAACAACGCCGCAACCGTTCTCGTGATGGCGCCCATTGCGGCCAGTCTCGCATCGAAGTCGGGGCTGAATCCCGACCCGTTTTTGATGGCGGTCGCCGTCGGCGCGGCGTGCGATTTCCTCACCCCCTTCGGTCATCAATGCAACACGCTGGTCATGGGACCAGGCGGCTATCAATTCAGAGATTACTGGCGCCTCGGCCTGCCGCTGTCGTTTCTCGTCATTGTCGTGGCAGTGCCGATGATCGCACTCGTCTGGCCACTGGCTGGCCCTTGACCTAAAAATATGCACCTGTGTGGAGGCGTCGAGCCCTGGGTGATTCAATGCTTCTCGTCATCTGCGCTACTGTGAAGCCGGCAGGCCGAGCGTCGTGCCGGAGGCGCGCAAGCTTCAAGGATGACGGAAATAATTGAATGGCCCTGCTGTCGAGCCAAAAACCAATGCACGCCGCGAGGGGACCATGACCACTTTCGAACGCACCCTGACCGGCTGGGTTGCAGCCTGCATCGTCCTCGGCGTGGCATTGGGGCACGCCTTTCCGGCCGCTTTCCAGGCGATTGGCGCGGCCGAAATCGCCAAGGTCAACTTGCCCGTCGCACTCCTCGTGTGGTTGATGATCATTCCCATGCTGGTGAAGATCGACCTCGGCGCGCTGTCGCGCATCGCCGAGCACTGGCGCGGGATCGGCGTCACGCTGGCTGCGAACTGGTTGATAAAACCGTTCACCATGGCCCTGCTCGCGTGGTTCTTCATCGGCTGGCTGTTCCGGCCACTGCTGCCCGAATCGCAGGTCGACAGCTATATCGCCGGCCTCATTCTGCTTGGCGCGGCACCCTGCACGGCTATGGTTTTCGTTTGGAGCAATCTGACGAAGGGCGAGCCGCTGTTCACGCTCAGCCAAGTAGCGCTCAACGATATGATCATGGTGGTCGCGTTCGCGCCGATCGTGGGACTTCTGCTCGGGCTGTCGGCGATCATCGTTCCGTGGACCACGCTCGTTCTCTCGGTGGTGCTCTACATCGTCGTCCCGGTCGTCATCGCGCAAATCGTGCGTCGCAAATGGCTGAGCGATGGCGGACAGCCCAAACTCGACAGCCTCATCGCGACATTGCAACCGCTGTCGATCTCGGCGTTGCTGGCGACGCTGGTGCTGCTGTTTGCATTCCAAGGTGAGCAGCTACTGGCGCAACCGCTGATTATTGTGCTGCTCGCGGTGCCGATCCTGTTTCAAACGTACGTCATCTTCGCCCTCACCTATTGGCTGAACCGGGCGACGGGTGAGGCTCATTGCATCGCTGGCCCTTCGGCGCTGATCGGCGCCAGCAATTTCTTCGAGTTGGCGGTCGCAGCCGCGATCAGCTTGTTCGGGTTCAGCTCCGGCGCGGCGCTGGCAACGGTCGTGGGTGTGCTCATCGAAGTGCCGGTGATGCTGACGCTCGTCGCCGTCGTGAACCGGTCGCAACAGTGGTACGAAATGGGCGCAGCAGTGAGGGCGCGCACGTCGACCCCGACGGGTGAAAAGGTTGAAATGCCCTGAGGCGTGGGACTTACCCGTTGCGCATCGCCTCCAAAATCAAGCGATAGCTGGTCTTGCGCACATCTTCGTCCCAGGCCCAGGTGACGATGGCCATCTCCTGCACGTCGAGACGCTCGGCCAGTTCCCGTATGCGCGCCGCCACATCTGGACCCGTGCCGACGAAATTGCGGTTGCGGTAGTCGACCATTCGCGCCCGCTCGGCATCCGAGTAGGGATAGGCTGCGGCGACTTCCGGGGATTCGATGGCGCCGAAAATGCCCCGGTCGCGCAACAGGCGGAAGCGGGCGCGCGATTGGAAGTGGTGGTGAGCTTCCGCTTCCGTTTCCGCCGCCAAGGCCCATACGCATAGCGCCGCATGCGGCTTGGGGTGGCGCGGGCTCGGCTGGTAGGTCGATTGATAGAGGCGGATCGCCTCCTCACCGCCGAGTCCGTCGGTGAAGAACCAGGCGAAGGCGTAAGGCAACCCCAGGTGGGCCGCGACCTGGGCGCCGTAATCGGAACTGCCGAGCATCCACGTCTCGGGGAAGGTGTCGCCTTGCGGTGCCGCCTTGATGCGCCGAAAGGGGTGTTGATCGCGCAGCGGGCGCCCTTCCACCCACGCCATCAGGTCGATCACATCGGAGGGGAACTGCTGCGGCCGCTGATCGGCTGACGGGTTGAGCGCCAGGGCCGTCAACCCGTCCGACCCCGGCGCCCGGCCGAGCCCCATGTCGATGCGACCGGGCGCGATCGCCTCCAGCACGCGGAACTGCTCGGCCACCTTCAGCGGCGAATAATGCGGCAGCATGATGCCGGCGCTGCCGATCCGTATGCGCGTCGTCAAGGCCCCGATCGCCGCCAGCAACACCTCCGGCGCGGTGCCGACAATCGCATCGTTACTGTGATGCTCCGAGACCCAGAACCGGTCGTACCCGATCTCCTCACAATAGCGGGCCAGCGCAATCGTATGGCGGATCGCCTCCGCCTGCGGCCGGCCAACGAGCGCCACGGATTGATCGAGAACGGAGAGTCGAAGCACGGCGCAGCATCCTTTCAGTGATCAGGGCGTGGGCAAAATCCCCCAACTGGTCGGGCAGGAAACCGTCTTTAGCACGAACTCGACGTCGATCACGCTCGGACCAGCCAGTGCGTGCCCAGCGGTGCGCGCTACAGCATGTCGAAGTCACCCTGGTTTGCGCGCCACAGCGCAGTGCAGAGCTTGCGCCTGAAACAGAAGTCCCGCGGCTTGGGCGGTGTCGCGGGCGGCTTCCCATTGGAGGCGTTCGGCAGGTGTCAGCTCGTTGAGGACGGCGTCTTCGCGGTAGCGCCACACGGGACCGCCGGGCTGGTCGAGGGTAACGAGCGTGGGGAACGGCACCAATTCGACGAGACCCGCAGCTCGCATCATTCCGTAGAGACGCGCATCGGCGACGCCGCCGACACCGATCGATTGCGGCGGCGTGACGACGCGCGCGCGCAGGGCCTCAGGCACCGGAAAACTCCACCACTGCTGCATATCGATGGCCCGCACGATAATGCCGACGCGGCCACCGGGGCGCACAACGCGCGTCATCTCCGCGATGGCTTTGCCGGCATCGCATTCCTCGAGCACGGTGACGCAGAACGCACAGGCAAACGTCGCGTCTGGAAACGGCAGATCGACCGCACTGCCGCGCGAAAAGAAAATGGCGTCGCCCAGTCCGGCCGCAGCTGCGAGGTTTGCCGCTTCGCCGAGCAGGAAGGTATTCACGTCAACCGCGTCGATCGGGTTGGCCGAACCGAGGCGTTGCGCCAAACGGCGGTCGAGCGCGCCCGAACCACAACCGACATCGAGAATGCGGTCGCCCGGCTGCGGGGCGAGGTGGCCCACGAGCGTGTCGAACATCGCCTGATAGGTCGGCGTGCGCGCGCGATCCTCGAGCGTGGCGACGCCGCCGACATGGGCCCCGCCGAGGCGGATCACCGTGAAGTGCCGCGCGAGACCTGCCACGACCGGCTCCCATTGGGAGGCCGCCAGGAAAAACGGCAACAGCAGCAGCGGCGGACCTTGCCCCTCGGCGCGCCAAGTGAGGCCTGCGTGGGTGCCGGACGCTGGGACGCAATCGACTGCGCGTGCCGTAAGGCCGCTGGTGCGAGGCGCTGCATCCAGGAACCGCGTCATGACGTCGATCAATTCGTCCGTGCGATCTGCAGCGACGTCAGCCCAACCCGGCGCTTCGTAGCCGGCGAGAACGTGGCGCCGCGATCCAGGGAGCTGCGCCAATGTGCGCTCGACGACGGCTGAACCGATGCCGGTTTCGCCGGTGATCATCAAGAGGCGATTGGCCGTTGCCGTGAACGGCACAGGATCAATCCGCACCGGCACCGCCAGCACGACCCCCGCGACGCGGGCTGGGTATTGCCCAGAAAACGACGCGACATCGCCAGGCATCTGCGTCGCCAAATACACGGGGCCCAGGTCCAGGTGATCGATCAGCGCCGACAATCGCTCGGCAAGCGAAGGCGTGGTCTCGTCGTCGCGCGTCATGAATCACCCGCCCTGTTGCCGACCGTCAGCCCTCCACGGAAGGCACAGCGCCATCGTAGCCGATCAGAAACGAACCACCCAACCCGTGCACGACAGCCGCGCGCGACGGTGCAGCACGCCGGGTGTTCCCCCCGGCGCACAGGCTTGGCGGTCCAACCCTTTCGCAGTGCGATAAAAGCTGTTAGACGGGCTTGGGAACCGATCCCATCCTGTTCCTGAACCATCGGCGTCAGCGCGGATGACGGGCGGATAGAGAGTTCTGAACGGCGGCGGACCTCGAGCATGGCCAAGGACAGCAAGGACAAGGACGGGGGCGAATTGGCGCTCGTTCGTGATCTCGGTAAACTTTTGAATGAAATGGGCCTTTCCGAGATCGAGATCGAGCGGGACGGGCTCAAGATCAAGGTCGCGCGCCAGGTTGCAATGGCGAGTTCTGCGCCGGCTCTGCTGGCCCCCGCATCAGCGCTCCGCCAGCTTCCGCCCGCCGCCAATGCCTCGTCTGCCCCACCATCGGGGCCCGACTACGCCAGCCATCCGGGCTGCGTGAAATCACCCATGGTCGGCACGTCTTATCTGTCGCCAGAGCCCGGAGCCACACCCTTCATCGAGGTCGGCACCCGCGTCGCGCAGGGCCAGACGCTGATCATCATCGAAGCGATGAAAACGATGAACCACATCCCGGCTACGAAAGCCGGGGTGGTGACACACATTCTGATCGAGAATGGCCAGCCAGTCGAATTCGGCGAGCCGTTGGTAGTCGTAGAATAGGGAGAAGTGAGTGGGGACGCGGGCCGACGGGTCAGGGGCGCAATCCCCCGCCTCGCTGCCCTGCTCCCTATTCCAGCGCAGCCAATGTTCGACAAAGTCCTGATCGCGAACCGAGGCGAAATCGCGTTGCGCATCCTGCGCGCGTGCAAAGAGCTCGGCATCGCCACCGTCGCCGTACATTCGACCGCCGATGCGGATGCCATGCATGTCAAGCTCGCCGACGAGAGCGTGTGCATCGGCCCGCCGCCCGCCGCCGAGAGCTATCTGAACATTCCCCGCCTGCTCGCCGCCTGCGAAATCACCGGTGCCGACGCCATTCATCCCGGCTACGGCTTTCTGTCGGAAAATGCGCGCTTTGCCGAAATCCTCGAGCAGCACGGCATTACCTTCATCGGGCCGACGTCCGATCACATCCGCACGATGGGCGACAAGATCGCCGCCAAGGAAACCGCCAAACGCCTCGGCATTCCCGTGGTGCCGGGGTCCGACGGGGCCATCACGAACGAAGTGCAGGCGCAGCGTGTCGCCAAGTCGATGGGCTACCCCGTGCTGGTCAAGGCGGCGGCCGGCGGCGGTGGACGCGGCATGAAAGTCGCCCGCAGCGCCGACGAACTCGACATGGCGCTGAAGACCGCCCGCGCCGAAGCCAAGGCCGCGTTCGGCGACGACAGCGTGTACCTGGAAAAATACCTCACCAAACCCCGCCATATCGAAATTCAAGTCTTCGGCGACGGCAAGGGCAATGCCGTGCACTTGGGCGAGCGGGACTGTTCGCTGCAGCGCCGCCACCAAAAGGTGTGGGAGGAAGCCCCCTCACCGGCGCTGAACGCGGAAGCGCGCGACAAGATCGGCACGACCGTTGCCGAAGCGATGCAGAAAATTTCCTACCGAGGCGCGGGCACGGTCGAATTCCTGTACGAAGACAACCAGTTCTTCTTCATCGAGATGAATACGCGGCTGCAGGTCGAGCATCCCGTCACCGAAATGATCACGGGCGTCGATCTCGTGCTCGAGCAAATCCGCGTGGCGTCCCTGGGCACGCTGTCGGTGCGCCAGGAGGATATCACCTTCCAAGGGCACGCCATCGAGTGCCGCATCTGCGCGGAAAACCCCACCACGTTCCGCCCGTCACCCGGCGTGATCACGTATTGGCATCCACCGGGCGGTCTGGGCGTGCGCGTCGACTCCGGCGTGTATCAAGGCTACCGCATCCCGCCCTATTACGACTCGTTGATCGGTAAGCTCATCGTCGCCGGCAAAAACCGCAACGAGTGCCTGATGCGCCTCAAGCGGTGCCTGTCGGAGTTCGTCATCGATGGCATCGAAACGACGATTCCGCTGTTCAGCGATCTCGTCAAACACCCCGACATCGCCAATGGCGCCTACGACATTCACTGGCTGGAAAATTACCTCGCCAGCAAGGAATGATCGCTCCACGCCCCCACTGCAGCGGCGTCCACGACAACCTTTGAAATGCCCTTCGATGCGCAGGGCGGTCGATACGCGACCGCCCAACAACACGCTGCGTCGCGTTGCAGCGACGGCGAATTCCCGTTCCGATAAAAATGTGTTGGTTGTATTGGCGCGAGCGACGGGACTTGAACCCGCGACCTCCGGCGTGACAGGCCGGCGCTCTAACCAACTGAGCTACACCCGCGCAAAGCGCCGCGCCTCATCAGCCCGCCGCTGTCGGTGCTGATAAGTCACCCCCTCGGGGAAGTCAAGGAAATGACCGCCATCAACGGCACATAAGAAAAGCCCGCCGCGCCATATGATGCATTGGCGCCGCACCGCGTACCCCGCGATGACGATCGGGGTGGATTGGCAGGCCGGGATCCAGCAGTTGCAAGCCACGCGAGCACACAACCCTCCCAGTCTGACATGAGATGACGCCCCCTGTTAACGGCCGCCAACGGGGTCGGTTGCGGGGAATGGATCTGGATCACATGCCCAATCGTCGCCCAGAGCCCAGCGCTCCGTGCGGGTGTTTGAACACGCTGCCAAATTTGAATTCTTGGTGCCCAGAAGAGGACTCGAACCTCCACGCCTTGTGAGCGCTAGTACCTGAAACTAGTGCGTCTACCAATTCCGCCATCTGGGCATGGGGCATGGAGTAGTCGAGCCGTGGGGGCGTGTCAATTCTGTGTCGGCGTTCAGGCTTGCGGGGACTGTGCCGCACTGTCGCATGCCACGCGGCGTCGGAGTCTGGTTGATCTTACTGGGAACGACAGCCTCCCGCGATAGGAACCCCGCAATGCCGAGCTTCGAGACGACGCGACGCGTCGGCTTTACGCCGCGGCAGATGCTCGACCTCGTGGCGGACGTCGAGAAATACCCTCTGTTCTTTCCGCTGTGCGAGGCGCTCGCGGTGCGCAGCCGGCAGGCCGATGGGGACCGCACGATCGTCGTCGCCGACATGACGGTCGGCTACAAGGCGATCCGCGAGACGATTTCCAGTCGGGTCACCGTCGACCCTGGCCGCATGGCGGTCGTCGCAGACTTGGTCCAGGGGCCGTTTCGCGAGTTGCAGAACCGGTGGACCTTCACGCCGGCACCCGGCGGCTGTGACGTGCACTTCTTCATCACCTACGAGTTCAAGTCGCTGGTGCTGCAGATGCTGGTCGGCGCGGTGTTCGACCGTGCGTTTCGCCGGTGTACGGAAGCCTTCGAAGAGCGCGCACACGTGGTTTACAGCACAGCGCCGCACCCCGAAGCAATTCCGGCCACGGACGGCCGCGGCACCTGATCAAATCATCCCGAGTGGTGCGCCAATCTCCGCGCACGCGACCCGAGGCCTGCCGGCGGCGGTGTCGAGTGGGTCCAACTGTTCGGACAGGCCCAAACGAGTGTGAGCGATTGGCGTCCGCCCGGCGCGATCGGGAATTGAAATTACCTGGAGTATGTGCTTCGAGACGCTGACAATTCTTTGCTGGTCCGCTACAGAGGCGAATTGGGCACGATTGTAGCGCGATACCCGCGCATGCTACCGTTGGCGACAGCAGACCGAACCAAGGTCGCACGCCATCTCGAGGGAGGACGACTTTGAAACTGGGTTGGCTGATTGCCACCGTGTGCCTCGTGTGCCTCTTCGGCTTCACGATGGCGTTGGGAATGTTGGGATTTCCGATCCTCAATTCGCGCCCCCTGCCGATGAAAGACGCCCTGGGCCCCGGACCGGGCTTTTTCCCGTTCTGGTTGTCGCTCATCGGTCTCTCGCTGGGCGCTCTACTCCTGATCGAAGTTGCACGCGAGCCGGCTGCCGCGCCCGATACCCCTTCCCTCGTCCCCGAGCGAGCCCCGGCCCTGCGGATCATTGCCATCGTCGTGCTGCTGGCTGCCGCCGCCGTGGCGTTGGAACCGCTCGGCTTTCGCCTCACCGCCTTTGCGTTCATCGCGCTGACCATGCTGGCACTGGGCCTCACATCGCCGCTGCCTGTCGCCATTTCCAGTCTGCTGGGAAGTGTCGGCGTTTTTCATGTCTTCTACCAATGGCTGAAGGTGCCGCTGCCGATCGGTCCCTACGATTACGTTCTGAAACCGTTCGGTCTTTGAGGAAGCCTCAGACACATGGAAACGCTTGACCACCTGCTTGCCGGTCTGAGTGCGGCGATGAGTATGCAGAATCTCGCGTTCGCACTCGCGGGCTGCGTTCTGGGAACGCTCGTCGGCGTGCTGCCGGGCGTGGGTCCGGCTGCGGGAACCGCCATCCTCATTCCGTTGACCTTCAATCTCGATCCGGCCGGCGCCATCATCATGCTGTCGGCGATCTATTACGGCGCCATGTATGGCGGCACGATCACCTCCGTGCTGTTGAACGTGCCCGGTGAGGCAGCCTCCGTCATCACCTGCATCGACGGCTACCAAATGGCCCGCAACGGACGTGGCGGCGCGGCGCTCGGCATCGCCGCCATCGGTTCCTTCATCGGCGGCACATTCGCGGTCTTCGCGTTGGTGGTGGTGGCAGCGCCCCTGGCCTCGCTGGCGTTGAAATTCGGTCCGCCCGAGTTCTTTGCCTTGATGCTGTTTGGGCTGTGCCTCGTGACGGGCCTCGCCGGGCGATCGCTGATCGCCGGCATCTTGATGACCGTCGTCGGCCTGCTGATCGCCATGATCGGCATCGACCCCGTGCGCGGTGCCCCGCGCTTCACCTTCGGCGTGCCCGACCTGTACGATGGGTTGGGCTTCATTCCCGTGGTGATGGGGCTCTTCGGTGTCGCCGAGATCATGTCGACGGCCGAGAAGCCCTATCGCGAGGTCATCAAAACCAACTTGAAAAACATCCTGCCCAATCGCGAGGAATGGAACGCTTCGATCGGCCCGATCATCCGGGGAACGGGACTGGGTTTTTTCCTCGGTCTCATTCCGGGCGTGGGCGCGATCATCCCCACATTCATGTCTTACGTGATGGAAAAGCGCCTCTCCAAAACGCCCGAACGGTTCGGCAATGGCGCCATCGAGGGTGTGGCTGGACCCGAGACCGCCAACAACGCCTACGCCAATGCGGCGATGGTGCCGCTGCTGACGCTGGGTATTCCGTCGTCGCCGACGATCGCGGTGCTGATGGGCGCCTTCATCATCAACGGCCTGACGCCGGGGCCGTTCTTGTTCGTCGAAAAGCCCGTGCTGGTGTGGACGATCATCGCGTCGTTCTTCATCGGCAACATCATGCTGCTCATCCTCAACCTGCCGCTGGTGGGATTCTGGGCCAAAATCCTCGAGGTGCCGTGGCAATATGTCTGCGTGGGCACGCTGCTGTTCTGCATTCTGGGGGCCTACAGCATCAACCAGAGCGTGTTCGACGTGTGGGTCATGCTCGGCTTCGGTGTCATCGGCTACCTCTTACGGAAGCTGGACTTTCCGCTGGCGCCCGCCATTCTCGGGCTGATCCTGGGGCCGCAATTGGAGAAGTCACTGCGAACGTCGCTCGAAATGTCGGCTGGCGACTTCACCATTTTCCTCACCCGGCCGATCACGCTGTCGCTGCTGGTCCTGTCGGCGGCGGTGCTGGTGGTCACGGCGCTCAATCTGGCGCCCAAACAGTTACGCCAGGCAACGGACGACTGAGACCGTGGTCCGATCTGGAACCCTTCGTGCAACTAGGAGACGTGGAATGTTGAAAACACTCATCGGCGCAACGTTCAGCATCGCGCTGGCCGCAACCTCGGCAATGGCCCAAGACTTTCCCAACCGGCCGATCAATTTGATGGTTGCCTATCCGCCCGGTGGTTCGACCGACATCGGGGCCCGCATCGTCGCCTCGATTGCCGAGAAGGCGCTCGGTCAACCCGTCGTCGTCGTCAACAAGGGTGGCGCAGGTGGCCAGGTGGGCTGGACCGACCTGATCCGCCAGAAGCCCGACGGCTACAACATCGGCTTCATCAATCTGCCCGGACTGAACACCGTCATCCTCGATCCCGAGCGGCAGGCCATCTTCGATATCAACAGCTTCACGCCGATCATCAATCAGGTGCTCGACCCCGGCGTGATCTGGGTCCGCGCCGACAGCCCCTACAAGACCATGCAGGACATCGTCGATGCCGCCAAAAAGGCACCCGGCACCATTCGCGCGGCAACGACGGGCATTCTGTCCGACGACCACTTGGCCATTCTGATGGTCGAGGAAGCCGCACCCGGAGCGACGTTCCGCATCGTCCATCTCGAGGGCGGCGCGGCACAGATGAAGGAAACGCTGGGCGGCAATGTCGACGTCTCCTTCGACAACGTCGGATCGATCGTCAAGCAGGTGCAGGGCGGGCAGGTGCGCGCGATTACCATTCTCGACGGGCAGCGCTCGAAGTTCCTTCCCGACGTACCGACGACGAAGGAAGCTGGTTATCCCACGGTCCTTTCCAACTCGACCCGCGGCATTGCCGGACCAAAAGGCATGGACCCGAAAGTCGTCGCCAAACTCGCCGACGTGTTCAAGAAGGCGATGGAGGATGCCGACCATATCAAGCGGATGGAAGACGTGGGGCTCAGCCTGAAAGTCATGGTCGGTGCCGAATACAAAAAGGCCTACGACGAGATCCACGCGAGTGCGAAGAAGTACACCGAGTGGGCTAAAACTCGCGTCCAGAAGTAGTCGCTGATTTTCGTAGACGACCGAACGGCCCGATCCTCGATCGGGCCGTTTTCATACGCAAGGCGCGCTGCATTCCGCTCTTACACACCACTTATCAGCGGCAGGCCCACGGTCAACCGGTCATCGACGCGGCCCACGCCGGCGACCTCCTCGGCCAGGACTTTGAGGGCGGTGCGCTGCTCGGCAGCCTCGACGAAGCCGGTGAGCGTGACGACACCGTTTTCGACGGTCGCCGACACGAGCGACTCGCGCAGCCACCGCTCATTGCGCATGCGCGCGTACAGCTCTTTATGGATGGCCGTGTCGTCGCTGCTGCCCGCAGTGCCGTCCTGGCGCGCCGATGCGAGGGCGCGCACGAGATCGCTGCGCGTCAGCATGCCCACGAGCTTGCCATCGCGCAGCACCGGAAGTCGCTTGATGCGATGACTGTCGAGCATCTCGGCTGCTTCTGCCAGCTCCAAATCTTCACTGACCGTGACGACGTACCTGGCCATGACATCGCGCGCTGTTTGCCCATGCGATTGCGCGAATTCTTTGGCCAAACGGCGGTCGTCCGCGAAAAACCCCAGCCACCATTTGCTGCGCCGATCCGTGCCCAGCTCCGCGCGGTGGAGGAGATCACTCTGGCTGACGACACCCACGACCGTTCCATCTGCCATCATGACGGGCACGCCGCTGATGCGCTTTTCGGCCATCAGAGCTGCGACCTCTCGTATGGGTGCATCTGGCCGTACCGACACGACGTCCTTAGTCATCACGTCTTGGATTTTCACGGTCAACCTCCGTTGGTTGCTGACCGTTGCATGGTACAATCCGACAGACGGCGTTCGTTGACCTGGATCAAACGCTTCAGAACCGATCGGCGCGATAGGGTGCGGGATCGGTGAACGGCGCCTCGCCCGTCATCATTTCCGCCAGCAGGCGGCCGGTCGTGGGACCCAGAGTGAAGCCCAAATGATGGTGGCCGAAATCGAGCCATAACCCCTTCTGGCCCGGTGCTGGTCCCACAATGGGCAGCATGTCGGGCAGGCAGGGGCGACTGCCCATCCAAGGCTCCTCCTCGACACGGCGACCCAGCGGGAACACATCGCGCGCTTTGGGCTCGATGCGCTCGAGCTGGACGGGCGTTTTGGGCGCATCGCGGAGCGCGAATTCAGCTCCTGTGGTCAGGCGGATGCCCTTCACCATTGGCGTCAAAAGGTAGCCGTATTCGGCATCGATCGTGGGCCGGTTCAGCGTCGCATTGCCTTCGGTCGTATAGTGCATGTGGTAACCGCGCTTCCAGCCGAGCGGAATACGCAAGCCGAGGGGTCGTGTGATCACGTCGGCCCACGGACCCAGCGCCACGACGGCCTCCGGCGCCTCGACCCAGCCCTTGGTGCGGGTCGCCACCCGCCATCCATTCGACGTGCGCTCGAGCGATCGCGCTTCACCGTCCAGAAAGATGCCGCCGAGTTTGGCGAAGAGATCGGCATAACCGCGCCCCACCGCACCGGGATCGGCAACCGACACGGGGTCCGTCAGATGCACGGCACCCACGAAGCGGTCGCGCAGATGCGGCTCCATGACGGCCAGCTTCGCCCGGTCGATTTCATCGAAGTTGATGCCGAACATGCGGCGCTCGGCAGCGTCCGTCGTCAGCGCGATGTCGAGTTTCTCCTGCGAGCGATAGGCCCGCAGATAACCCGTGCTGCGGATCATGCCGGTGATGCCGGCCGGTTCCATCAACGCCTCGTGCTCGACGATGCAGCGCTCGATCAGCGGCAGCATGGAGCGCGCGCTGGCCAGCCGCCGCTCCGGCGTGGAGGCCAGCCAGTAGCGAAACAGGAACGGCGCGATGCGGGGCAGCGCGGACAGATGATAGTGTGCGTCCGTGCTGCCGTTGAGGGCGTATTTGAGGATTGCCGACCACTCGCGCGGGAAGAAATACGGCACGACGGCTTCCCGCTGGATGAGGCCCGCGTTGCCGTAAGAGGTTTCCTCGGCGGGACCGCGCCGGTCGACGAGCACGACGCTGCGCCCGCGCTGCTGCAGATGCAGCGCCGCCGACACACCGACCATGCCGGCCCCCAGGACGATGACGTCGGTTTTCATAGCGCGCTTTCTGGTTCAACTGGAAGGAACGAGTCTGCATCACATCATATGAGACGTGCCCGCTCCCGATCCAGTCCGGTGCGACACTGGACGAGATGGAGGTGTGGCACCGGAGCCATTGTAAGACCTGTGCCATCCCGCGATTTATTCGCGGGATCCACCGCTCCGCAGACTCCCAGTCCGGCGGATGGACTGATCCCGGCCATAAATGCCGGGACGACAAAACTCACCCTTTCAGGTCCGCGAAAAACTCGACCAGTAGCCGCGCGGTGGCTTCGGGTTGCTCCTCGGGGACGAAATGGCCGCACTCGGGCAGCACGACGGCGCGCACGTTGGTGGCGACGCGTTTCAGGCTGGCTTCGACGCTGTCTCCCCTGCCGCGTCCATGCGGATAACTGACACCGCCGGCGATCCCCAGCACCGGCATGGGAAGGCGAAACCCGGTGGCCAGCAACGCGGCGTTGTCTTTCGCGTCCTGGCCGATGGTGCGGTAGAAGCCGAACCCGGAGCGCATCGCGCCGGGCTGGCTGTAGGTGCGCGTGAATTCGTCGAGCGCCGCCTCATCAATGGCGCCGGGAAAGTACGCGAACGTCTTGTAGAACCAGTCGAGATAGATCCGCTCACGGCCCGCGATCAACGCCTCGGGCAGGTCCGGCGTCATGTGGAACTGGTGATGCCACCGCCTCCCGCCTTCGCTGAAATCACCGCCATCGCCCGGAATGACCACATCGATGATGCACAGCCGCTCGACGGCGTCTGGATGTTGCGAGGCGAGCGCAAACGCTGTCGGCCCACCCCAGTCATGACCCACGAGACCGAACGTCTTGAACCCGAGCTTCTCCGTGACGAGACGATACACATCGTTGGAGACCGTGCGCTTATCGTATCCCGTCAACGGCCGCGAGCTGTCGCCGAGCCCGCGCAGATCGGGCGCGATGACGGTGTGGCTCGCTGCAAGGGCCGGAATGACATGCCGCCACTCGAACCACGTCTGCGGCCACCCATGCAGCAACACCACCGGCGGCCCACTCCCCGCCGTCACATAATGCAACATAACCTCGCCGAGTTCGGCGTAGTGGTGGGTGACGGCGGTGCTGTCGCTGGCGGTCGACATGGGTTGGGTCCCGGAGTGGTTGGCGGGTGTATCAAGCACGAGGGAGCGGGGGATGGGAACGGGGAAGTGGGTGATCGTCTCTGAATTGCGGCGGCCCGCGCGACGACCTGCTGCCTCGGTTTGAATATCGGGACAGGCCTATCAGCAGACATCAGAGCCCGGCGCGGAGAGGGGCGAGAACCAGTCTGTTGGTCCAGCTAGGTTTGGATTTTTTTGCGATTCCGCCGGACTGTCGTTCCCCATTTCATTCTCCAAGAAATCTCCCTACAATCTTCAAGCAGCACTGTGCTGATGATTGCTTTTAGCAGGAATCAGAAGTCCATAAGAGGCTCACCTCTCGGACCCGTCGCGTCGCTCATCAGGGAGATCTTCATGCGCGCTTTCATCCTCGCACTGCCATTGACACTTCTGGCTTCCGGCGTCATTGCCCAAGACCAAACGCCTCAAGCGATCACTGTGAACACAGTGAAGTGGGGACCCGCTCCCCCAGCCCTGCCAAAAGGGGGGCAAATGGCTGGATTGTCCGGTGATCCGGGGAAACCGGGGCCATTCACTGTCCGCCTGAAGATGCCGGCTGGCTACAAGATTGCTCCACATCGGCACCCGCATAGCGAGCGGGTCACGGTGATCTCTGGCGAATTGAAGTTTGGCAATGGTGACAAAATCGACGCGAGCCGCGCACAAAAGCTCGGCCCTGGCGGTTTCGTCGACCTTCCCGCGAATACTGTCCATTACGCTTTCGCAACCGTCGAGACGGTGATCCAGATCAGCGCAGAGGGACCATTCGGCATCACGTACGCAAACCCCGTCGATGATCCCAGCAAGAAACCGTAGGGATGGAGTGCTCTCAGATCGGGCGCGCCCACCCATGCAGCAACACCACCGGCGGCCCGCTGCCGGCCGTCACATAATGCAACATGACCTCGCCGAGTTCGGCATAGTGGTGGGTGACGGCTGGCGTTGAGGATGCGGTCGACATGGGTTGGATCCCGGAGTGGTTGGCGGGTGTATCCAGCACGAGGGAGCGGGGGATGGGAACGGGGAAGTGGGTGATCGTCACTGAATTGCGGCGGCCCGCGCGACGACCTGCTGCCACTATTTGAATATCCGCTCCGGCTTACTCCCGAAACCTCGAGACAAACACCCACCCACCCCCACCAACACTTGCCGCCCCCCTTTGCCCAGCCTACGTTCCCCTCACACGGGAGGGAGCAGCGATGAGCGCGCAGAACACAGTCGACGTCGTCGTGGTCGGCGGGGGAATTGCAGGGTGTGTGGCGGCGGCGCGGGCGGTGGAGCTCGGGTTGTCGGTGGTGATGCTCGAGGCGGGGAGCGATGAGAGTTATGTGTGCAACGCGCGCTTTTCGGGTGGCGTGTTCCATGTGGCGTTCACCGATGTGACGCTGCCCGTACCGACATTGCGTGCGGCCATCGATACGGCAACTGAAGGCCACGCCGATCCCGCCCAAGCGGATACGATGGCCAACACTGCGCGGCGGTTCGTCGACTGGATGAAAACGCAAGGCGCGCAGTTCATTCGCACGCAGGTGGCGTGGCAGAATTTCATTCTGGCACCACCTCGGCCGATCGTCGCCGGACAGGAATGGCGCGGGCGCGGCCCGGATGTGCTCCTGCGTCAGCTCGGCGAGCATATCAGCGCGCAGGGCGGGCGCATCGATCGGGGCACGCGTGGCCGCGCGCTGATCGTCGAGAACGGGCGCTGCGTAGGTGTCGAGGCGGAAACCGCGTCGGGGCCACGCCGCTATCGCGCGCGCGCTGTCATCCTCGCGGACGGAGGATATCAGGCAAATCTCGACAGGCTGGGCCAACTGGTGCCGAAGCCGGAGGGCGTCAAACAACGCGGCGCCGCGACAGGCGTCGGTGATGGCTTGGCTATGGCCGAACAGGTCGGCGCGGTCATTTCGCCTCTGCATTGGTTCTACGGGCATTTGCTGTGTCGCGACGCCATGACCAACGACCGCGTGTGGCCCTATCCCGAACTCGACGCACTGGCGGGCGCCGGCATCGTCGTCGATCACAGCGGCAAGCGCGTCACCGACGAAGGCGTGGGCGGCGTGTCCGTCGCCAACGCCATCGCAGCGCTGCCCGATCCGTTGGCGACGACGATCATCTTCGACGCCCCGATTTGGAATGGACCCGGCAAATCCGCACGCATTCCGGCCAACCCGACACTCGCCTCGGCCGGCGGCACCATCCATTCGGCGGATACGCTGGCGGGCTTGGCGGCGAAAGCCGGCATCGATGCCGGTGAACTCGCGCGCTCCGTCGCGACCTACAATGGGGCCGTCACCACCGAGGCCACGAGCACGCTCGATCCACCGCGCACCGCCAGCCGTTTCCCGCCGATGCCGATCGCGACGGCACCCTTCATGGCGATCCCCATCGTTGCCGGCATCACCTACACGATGGGTGGCGTATGCGTCGACGGCGCGAGCCGCGTGCTGCGGCCCGATGGCAATGTGATCGCTGGCCTCTATGCGGCGGGCTCGACGACGGGCGGACTTGAGGGCGGCGTGAAGGCGGCCTACGTCGGCGGCTTGATCAAGGCGGGCGTGCAAGCACTCGTCGCCGCCGAAGATATCGCGAACACACTCAAAAACTGAGCCGCGCCCCGCGCTGAAAGGACAACCGATGATCTACATGGTCGAGATGGATTTTCGTGACGCCGCGCGCGAGCACGATTGGCACACGTGGTACATCGCCCACGTGACGCAGCTCATTCGCAATGTGCCGGGCTTTCGCGCGACGCAACGTTTTCGCGCGCTCACAGCGACGCCCTCGCCTTGGCTCGCCATGCACGAGGTCGAAGGTCCCCACGTTTTCGAAAGCAGGGAATACAAGGCCAACGGCGGCCCCACGTCGACCGGTGAATGGAAAGACCGCCACACCAACTGGTATCGCAATTTGTTCGACGGCTGCGACTGCATCCCGGCCGTGCCGTTCAACGCGCATCTGCTGATGGCAGAGGGGGTGGCGAAACTGCCGGCGGACCTGCCGCAGACCAAGTTGACCAGCGCCGGCCTCGATAAAACCTCGCAAGGCCGCACCTTCGCAGTTGTGCCGGAAGGAAGGCTCTCCGCGACGATGTTCGATTTGCCCGGCGTGCGCGTGTTCCGGCCGATTACGCCGCAGGTTCGGGGGTGAGCCCACCCCCCTGTTTCCCGGCCGAGCGAGAGCGAGAGCCGGGATCGCGTGGGGGAAAGTGAGATTGGTTTGCGTCGCTGCGCCTATGCGCAGCCTTGCGCTGGCGCAGTCAGCGTCTCATTGCATCCACGTGATCCCGGATCGCCGCGCCACGGGCGCGACGTCCGGGAAACAGTAAGTGGGCGTCACGTGCGCGCCGCGTCGGAAACTGAGATCGTATTGTCTCGGTGAGTTTGGCGGGCGGAGAATTCCCAGCATGGAGCACTACCCCGCCATCGCCTTCATTCTCCGCTGGGGGCATCCCCTCGCGATTGCGCTCGCTGCGTGCTTTCCAGTCGCCGCACTGGCGTTGGTCGCCCAAGGGTGGAACGTGCTGATCGTGCCCGCCGGCCTGATCGCCGGTATTGTCGCGTATGGCCTGCTGCGCAGTTACGTCGAAGTGCTGCGCGTCATCTCCGCCACGCTGATCCCGAAGTAGCGCGCTGCGCCATCACGTCCCGCAGAACGTCTTCTCGACCACTTCCTCCGGTCGCGGAGGATCGAGGTATTGCGCGAAATCCGGCTGATCATCATAGGGTTTCGCCAGCACGCGACGCAACGCTTCAAACGGTGCGAAATCCTCCCGACTGACGGCGGCGACGATGGCTTCCTCGATGCGGTGATTGCGCGGAATGAACGCCGGGTTGGCCGCGTGCATGGCCGTGCGCACCGCCTCACCCGTGCGTCCATCGACAGCGAGACGTGCGCGCCATTCGGCGGCCCACACGTCAAATGCGGCCGGATCGGCAAACAACTCACGCACGCCCGCATCCGCAGTCGGATCGGCCGCCGCTTCGCCCATACGACGAAACGTCAGCGTGAAATCGGCTTTGCCTGCGGCCATCACGTCCAGCAATGCGCGCGCCAAAGCCAGATCATCGAGCGTCGGCGCGACGAGGCCCAGCTTGGCGCCGAGCACCTGCGCATAGGCTGCCTCGAACCGCGCCGGATAAGCGTCGAGCGCAGCTTGCGCTTCCGCTAACGCCGCTTTCTCGTCGTCGGCAAGCAAGGGAATGAGCGTTTCCGCCAGCCGCGCGACATTCCAGCCCGCCATACGCGGCTGGTTGCCCCAGGCGTAGCGGCCCATTTGGTCGATGGAGCTGTAGACGGTCGCGGGATCGAATGTGTCCATGAAAGCGCACGGCCCGAAGTCGATGGTTTCGCCGGCGATCGAGCAATTGTCGGTGTTCATGACGCCATGAATGAAGCCAATCCCGAGCCAGCGCGCGACGAGGCCGGCTTGCCGCGCGATCACCGCATCGAGAAAGGCGCGAATCGGATTGGCGGCGGCGGCGGCCTGCGGATAGTGGCGCGCGATGGCGTAGTCGGCGAGGTGGCGCAACCCCTCCACATCGCCGCGCGCCGCGAAGAACTGGAATGTCCCGACCCGCAGATGGCTCGAGGCGACCCGCGTCAGCACGGCACCCGGCAACTCCGTCTCGCGCCAGACCCATTCACCGGTGGCGACTGCCGCCAAGGCACGCGTCGTGGGAATGCCGAGAGCTGCGAACGCTTCGCTGACGAGATACTCGCGCAGCACCGGGCCCAGCGCCGCTCGCCCATCACCACGCCGCGAAAACGCCGTCGGACCCGCGCCCTTCAGTTGTATGTCGCGACGTTGACCCTTGCGATCAATCACCTCACCCAAAAGGATGGCGCGTCCATCACCCAGTTGCGGCACGAACGAGCCGAACTGATGTCCCGCGTAGGCCATGGCGATGGGATCGCCCGCCTCCGGGACACGGTTGCCGGCGAGCATGGCCAGGCCCTCAGGCGAGGCGAGCAGCGCGGGATCGAGGCCGAGTTCATCCGCCAGCGCCTCGTTGAGCGCGATCAGTCGGGGTGCCGCCACCGGCGTGGGCGCGAGCCGCTGGTAGAAGCGCTCCGGCAGGCGCGTGTAAGAATTGTCGAACGCAATGCGCAGCGCGCCGTCGGTCTCGACCATCGTCATGGCGTCATCTCCGTCGCGCCGCGATATACCCAGCGCGTATATAAGGCATTGGCGGGACAAAATCAGCATCGGGCCGACATCAACTCGGGCGCAAGTGCGAAGCGTATTGCGCCGCTTCAATCTCAACCTCACCAATGGTGTTCGTGTCCGGCGCACTGCGGCAAGGGCCTAGTGCGCCCGGTCCGTTTCCCGGTGGGCGCGCTCGCCATCCGCCCATCCCATTCCCCACCATCCCATTCCCCACATTGAGAAATTCGCCAGTCCCTGATACACCCCACTCAATTCCGACGGGCCAACTCGGGTGTCGTCGTTGAAACGAGTCTGATTTCCATGGCCTCCACGTCCGCCGCAGCCGCCGTCTCGAACGGCCCCCTACCCTATTCCGAGGGCGGCAAGCCGCTGTTCTCGCACAAAAAATACTGGGCACACCGCTTCGGCACAGCGCCGTTCCTGCCGATGTCGCGGGCGGAAATGGACGAGCTGGGCTGGGACAGCTGCGATATCGTGCTCGTGACCGGCGACGCCTATGTCGACCATCCCAGCTTCGGCATGGCCATCGTCGGCCGGCTGCTGGAGGCCCAGGGCTTCCGCGTCGGCATCATCGCGCAACCCGATTGGCAGACAGCGGAACCCTTCCAGGCGCTCGGGCGGCCGAACCTGTTCTTCGGCGTCACCGGCGGCAACATGGACAGCATGGTCAACCGCTATACGGCCGACCGTCGCTTGCGCCACAACGACAGCTACACGCCCGACGGCGAAGGCGGCAAACGCCCGGACCGCTCCGTCATCGTCTATGCGCAACGCTGCCGCGAGGCCTATTCCGATGTGCCGATCGTGTTGGGCGGCATCGAGGGTTCGTTGCGCCGCATCGCCCATTACGACTACTGGTCCGACAAGGTGCGCCGCTCCATCCTGGTCGACGCCAAGGCCGACATTCTGCTCTACGGCAATGCCGAGCGCGCCGTGGTCGAGGTCGCTCACCGCTTGGCTAAGGGCGAAACCTGCGCCGAGATGGAAGACATCCGCGGCGCGGCGCTGATCAAAAAAGCCGTCGAGGACGATTGGACCGAACTTCCCGCCGACGACATCGAGAACGCCGACGAAGGCGCCCGGATGTTGCGCAACACGCGCGCGGTCGTGCGGCTGCCGTCTTACGAGCAAGTGGCCGGTAATCCCGAAACCTATGCGCGCGCCTCCCGCGTGCTCCACCGCGAAAGCAATCCGGGCAACGCGCGACCCCTCGTGCAGCGCCACGGCGACCGCGAGCTGTGGGTCGCGCCGCCGCCGATCCCGCTGACCACGGCCGAGATGGATGGCGTCTACGAGCTGCCCTACGCGCGCGCGCCACACCCCAGCTACGGCGACCGCAAAATCCCCGCCTGGGAAATGATCAAGTTCTCGGTGACGATCATGCGCGGCTGCTTCGGCGGCTGCACCTTTTGCTCCATCACCGAGCACGAGGGCCGCATCATCCAGAACCGCTCCGAAGGCTCGGTGTTGAAAGAAATCGAGACGATCCGCGATCGCACACCGGGTTTCACCGGCCAGATTTCCGACATCGGCGGCCCCACGGCCAACATGTACCGCATGGCCTGCAAGGACGAGAAGATCGAGAAAGCGTGCCGTCGCCTGTCGTGTGTCTATCCCGAGATCTGTCCCAACCTCAACACATCGCACGATGCGCTGATCGGGCTCTACAAGAAGGCGCGCGAACTGCCCGGCATCAAGAAGGTCAACGTCGCGTCCGGCGTGCGCTACGACCTCGCGGTGACGAGCCCCGAGTACGTCAAGGAACTCGTCACGCACCACGTCGGCGGTTACTTGAAGATCGCGCCCGAGCATACCGAAGAGGGGCCGCTCTCGCGCATGATGAAGCCCGGCATCGGCAGTTACGATCGCTTCAAACAGATGTTCGATCAGGCGACCAAAGAGGCCGGCAAGAAATATTTCCTCATCCCCTATTTCATCGCCGCTCATCCGGGCACCACGGACGAGGACATGATGCACCTCGCCATTTGGCTGAAAAAGAACAAGTACCGCGCCGATCAGGTGCAGACCTTCCTGCCGTCTCCCATGGCGCTGGCGACGGCGATGTATCATTCGGCGAAGAACCCATTGAAGGCCGTGCGGCGCGGCGCGTCCGAAGAAGTCGAGACCGTCAAGGGTCTGAAACAGCGCCGACTACACAAGGCCTTCCTGCGCTACCACGACGCGGAGAACTGGCCGCTGCTGCGCGATGCGTTGAAAGACATGGGCCGCGCCGATCTGATCGGCCCCGGAAAACACCAGCTCATCCCCAACTGGCAACCTCCGGGCACCGGCCTTGCAGGTGGCGAAGGTAAGCGTCTGGGTCGTAAACACGGCACGCAGTCCTTCACCACGAAGGGCGTGCCGGTGATCCCGTCCGTGCGGAAAGCCAGCTCGCGTCCCCTCAAGCGCGGACCGCAGGGCGGCGCAGGGCGGTGAATGCTCCTGGCGACATCGCCCGGTCGGGATCGCGGGTTCATCCCACTGACCATCGGTCGCTGCCTGATCCACTCCCGTCGGTGATTTCCCTCCGATAGCCACTCAAATCGAGCCACGCACGCGTCGACAATCAACGATCTCCCGGCCCACGCTTGTGTCGCTGTCGCCAGAACGCTAGGTGATGGTGAGGCGCGGGTGCCATCCCGCGCACGTCCTCTCACCGCGCTCACGTCATGCCTCGCTATCGCATCCTCATCGAATACGACGGCACGCCGTTTGCCGGCTGGCAGGTGCAGACAGCGCGGCTGTCCGTGCAGGGTCGCCTCGTCACCGCGCTGCGCGCGTTCACGGCCGAAGACGTGCGCGTGACAGGCGCGGGACGCACGGACTCAGGCGTTCACGCCTCGGGCCAAGTGGCCCATTTCGAGCTGACGCGCCATTGGGATCCCGCCATCATCCGCGAAGCGTTGAATTTCCATCTGCGTCCCGACCCGATCGTGATCCTCGATGCGGCGATCGCTGCGCCGGGGTTCGACGCCCGCTTTTCCGCCATCAAGCGCCATTACCTCTATCGCATCCTGCACCGCCGCAGCCCGCCGGCGCTCGATCGCAGCCGGGTGTGGTGGGTGCATCGCGATCTCGATGCTGCCGCGATGGCGCAGGCGGCAGGGCTGCTTCTGGGCCATCACGACTTCACGACCTTCCGCGCCGCCGGTTGCCAAGCCAAATCACCGGTCAAAACGCTGGACCAACTGGACGTGACGGTTGCGGGCCAGGAAATACGCGTGGAAACGTCCGCCCGCTCGTTCATGCAGAACCAGGTTCGCTCCATCGTCGGCAGTTTGAAGCTCGTCGGCGAAGGCCGCTGGAGCGTCGCCGACATGGCGGCCGCCCTGGAAGCGCGCGACCGCACCCGCTGCGGCGCCCTCGCCCCCGCTCACGGCCTCTACCTCGTCCGCGTCGATTATCGGCCAGTGGCGACGGCGATCGCGACGTCAACGTGATCTTGCTCGCTCAGAAACAGCCTCATCTCGAAGAACGCTTCTGAGGTCGCAGCGTGACGCGAGCGGGCTTGGCTGGATATCTATCGAGCGCCAGACGGTCGTTTGCCGGGTCTTCCTCCCCGCCGCAGACTGGCTATGCTTCGCGCGTCACGCTCACTGACCCAGGAACCGCCCATGACATCGTCCGCGACACCTTCCACTGGCGCCTCGACGCACGAGTATGTCGATGACGCGCGCAATGCGACGATCCTGATCTCGGTCAACGGAGGTTTGGTGCCGCGCGCGGAGGCCGTCGTGTCCGTCTTCGACTCCGGCTTCATCTTGGGTGACGGTGTGTGGGAAGGGTTGCGGTTCATCGAGGGTGGCATTCCGTTTCTCGAGCAACACATGGAGCGGCTCTACGAAGGCGCCCGCGCCATCTACATGGACATCGGCCTCTCGCCCGACGCCATGAAGGCCCGCGTCTTCGCGTGCCTCGCCGCCAACCAGATGCACGACGGCGTGCACATCCGCCTGATGGTCACGCGCGGCGTCAAGGCAACGCCCTATCAAGACCCGCGCGTCACCATCGGCCCGCCGACGGTGGTGATCATCCCCGAATACAAAACGCCCAAGCCCGAGGTGGCGCAGCGCGGCCTCACCCTCTTCACCGTGCACGTGCGCCGCACGGGGCCGGACCAGCAGGATCAGAAACTCAATTCGCACTCGAAGCTCAATTGCATCCTCGCGTGCATCCAGGCCGCCCAAGCGGGCGCCGACGAAGCCCTGATGCTCGACCCGCACGGCAACGTGGCCACCTGCAATTCGACGCACTTCTTCATCGTGCGTCGTGGTGAGTTGTGGACGTCGAGCGGCATGTACTGCCTGGGCGGCATCACGCGCGCCAACGTCTTGCGCGCCGCACGCGAGGCTGGCGTCCCCACCTTCGAGCGCGACTTTTCTCTCGTTGACGTTTACGGCGCCGACGAAGCCTTCGTCACCGGCACCTTTGCGGGCCTCACTCCCGTAAAAAAGGTCGACGGCCGCACGATCGGCCATCCGACGCGCCCACTGCGCGCCCAACCCGACGGCGGCGCGGCCGGACCGATGACGCGACGATTGACGCAGCTGTACACGGCGCTGGCGAAGCGGGAGACGGTGACAGGGATGAGTAGATGAGGCCGATGCTCTCGACGACAGAAAATTCCACCACCCGCATCGCCATGTGGTCCGGCCCGCGCAACATCTCGACGGCGCTGATGCGCAGTTTCGAGAACCGCGCCGATACGGTGGTCTGGGATGAGCCGTTTTATGCCGCCGAGCTGGCGGCGACGGGACGCGAACATCCCATGCGCGACGAGGTCGTCGCGGCCGGGCCGACCGACCCCGAAGCGATTGTGGCGCGCCTGCTCGGGCCGATCATCGATCCAGCCAAACTCGCCGCATCGGTCTTCTACCAGAAGCACATGACGCACCACATGCTGCCGGACTTTCCGCGCGACTGGATCGATCACCCCGAGCTGGTCAACGCCTTCCTCATCCGGGAACCCGAGCGGGTGCTCGAGAGCTATGCGAAAGCGTGGAGCGCCGTGTCGCTCGAGGAGATCGGCGTGCCGCAACAACTGGACATTTTCGATCGCGTGGCGGATCGCCTGGGCCACGCGCCGCCGGTCTTGGAGGCGAGCGATATCCTGGTGAACCCGACGCGAGCGCTGACGGCGCTGTGCACCGCCTGTGGCATCGCGTTCGACCCCACTATGCTGCGCTGGCCCGCAGGTCGGCGCGCGAGCGATGGCGTCTGGGCGCCGGTCTGGTACAAGACCGTCGAAACCTCGACCGGCTTCGCGCCACCCCACATGCGGCCACCCCCACAACTCGACTCCCCTTTGGCACACATTGCCGAAGCGGCGCGTCCAGCCTACGAACGGCTGCGGAAATACAAGATCGGGGCAACGGCCGCAGGCCAGGAAGGATCGACCCCATGAGTGACGACGCCAGCTCCGGCCTGCAAGCGGCCATCGTGCCGGTCACGCCGTTCGAGCAGAATTGCACGCTGCTGTGGGACACGACGTCGATGATCGGCGCCGTCGTCGATCCCGGTGGAGACGTGGCGCGCATCGAAGCGGCCATCGCCGAGGTGGGCATCACGGTCGAGAAAATCATCCTCACGCACGGGCACTTGGATCACGTCGGTGGCGTGGCCGAGTTGGCGGCCAAGCTCGGCGTCGAAATCGAAGGGCCGCACGCGGCCGACCGTTTCCTGATGGAAGGCGTGGAAGCGCAGGCCGCGAACTACGGTTTGCCGGGCTTGCGCAACGCCACGTCCGATCGGTGGATCGTGGAGGGCGATACGGTCACGGTCGCCGGGCACACATTCGAGACGTTCCATTGCCCCGGACATTCGCCGGGATCGATCGTCTATTTCAACCGCGCGCAGCGATTCGCGCTGGTGGGCGACGTGTTGTTTCAGAATTCGATCGGGCGCACGGATTTCCCCTACGGCGACCACGACGCCCTCATATCGGCGATCAAGACCAAGCTGCTCCCACTGGGCGATGACGTCGCCTTCATTTGCGGCCACGGCCCCACCAGCACCATCGGCGCGGAGCGGGAAAACAATCCGTTCATCGCCTGAGGTTCTGACGCGGGACAGGTGTAGCCCGGCCCGATGTCAGGTTTTCACGACTGGGCGAGTGTTCGGCCACAGCAGCGGCGCGCCACCATCGGTACTCACAATATCTTTCCCGATCGGCCACAGCGAAATGCCGGCCAGCTTGAGGTGCGCCCACGCGAACGGAATGCCGATGATCGTGAGGGCGAGCACCACGGCCGTCAGCAGATGCCCCAGCGCCAGCCACCAACCCGCCAGCACCAGCCAGATGATGTTGCCCAGCAGCTCGAACGCACTGCTCACGCCGCGCGACGGGCGATCGACCACGGTGTGACCGAAAGGCAGCAGCGTGTACATCGCGATCACCAAGGCGGATCGCGCCCAGGGAAGCCCGATGATCGTAATAGCCATGATGACCGCCGCCAGCAGCCAGCCCGCGGCCATCCAGATGCCACCGAACACGATCCACAGCAGATTGAGCAGAAGGCTGAAAGGGCTCACGGGGCTGTCCTCGAGATGGGGAAAACTGCAGAACGCGCCAGGATGGCTCGGGTTCGCACCGCCGTGATCGAACGCCGTCGGTAAGCCGCATATGGTGTGCCCGACACCCCGTGTCGAGTCGGATCGATGTGTGCTACATCCCGGCGGGAACGATACCTGAACGGCCGACCTGCGACCGCGACTGGAGACGCTGATGCCGCAACATTCCGACGCCTCGGGCACCCCGCAGGCCGCCGATCCGCGCGATTACGTGCAGGAAGGCGAGGTGCTGATCGGTGTCAGCAAGCACGGCCGCAATCCGGCACTCGAATCGATTGAATTGAAGCTCGCCAATCGCCATGGCCTGATCACCGGCGCCACGGGTACCGGAAAAACGGTCACGCTCCAGGTTTTGGCGGAAGGCTTCTCGGCGGCAGGTGTCCCCGTCTTTGCGGCCGACATCAAAGGTGACCTCTCCGGCATTGCCATCAAGGGCCAGCCCAAACCCATTCTCGTCGAGCGCGCCAAAGAGATCGGTCTGGCCAACTACGGCCATGCCGCGTTTCCGGTGGCGTTCTGGGATATTTTCGGCGAGCGGGGCCATCCCGTGCGCGCCTCGGTCGAAGAGATGGGGCCGCTTCTGCTGTCGCGTCTGCTCGAGCTGACGGAGCCGCAGGAGGGCGTACTCAACATCGCCTTCCGCTGGGCCGCCGACGAGCGCGCAGCCGGCGACAAGGCCATGACCATCCTCGATCTCGACGACCTGCGCTCGGTGATCGACGAGATGGGCAAGCGCGCGGCTTCCCTGCGCAGCAAATACGGCAACATCGCCCCGCAGACGGTCGGCGTCATTCAGCGTCGCCTGCTGGTTCTCGAACAGCAGGGCGCCAAGAATTTCTTCGGGGAACCGGCACTGGAGATCGCCGATCTCATCCGCACGACACCGGACGGGCGCGGCGTGGTGAACATTCTCGCCGCCGAAAAACTCATGAATACGCCCAAACTCTATTCGACCTTCCTGCTGTGGATGCTGTCGGAGCTGTTCGAGGAGCTGCCCGAAGTGGGTGACCTCGACAAACCCAAACTGGTGTTCCTGTTCGACGAGGCGCACCTGCTGTTCAATGGCGCGACGCAAGCCGTTCTCGATCAAGTCGAGCGTGTGACGCGGCTGATCCGCTCCAAGGGCGTCGGCGTCTACTACGTGACGCAGAGCCCGTCCGACGTGCCCGACCGCATTTCCGCCCAGCTCGGCAATCGCATCCAGCATGCGTTGCGCGCCTTCACGCCGAAGGAGCAGAAATCGATCCGCGCCGCCGCGCAGACCTTCCGCGCCAACCCGGACATGGATACGGAGCGCGTGATCCAAGAGCTGCAAGTCGGCGAAGCGCTGGTGTCCGTGCTGCGCAACAAGGGCGAGCCTTCGATCGTGCAACGCACGCTGATCCGCCCGCCGATGTCGCGCGTCGGACCGCTGACGGCGGCGGAGCGTAAAGTCCTGATCGAGGCCGATGTCGACAACGTCGCGAAGTACCGCGCGCAACTCGACCGCGAATCGGCCCACGAGCGTTTGCAATCGCGCCATTCGCCGGTGGGCCAAGTGAAAGAGAGCTTGAGGAAGTTCGGCAACCTGTTCACCTTCGGCAAAGGGTGAGTCGCCCAACTGTCACCCCGGTGCTTGTCACCGGGATCCAGCGTCCTGCGAACACCGGAGCCCAGCCGAGAGGTGGATCCCGGTGACAAGCACCAAGACGACAAACTTGGGGCGCGTACGGTCAACAGGTGCCGGATCAGCAGGCCGAGCAGCGACGTTACGTTTACGACGCGGAGCAGAGCAACGGTGTCAGCCTGAAGCCAGACACCACCGGCAGACGACAAAAAGGAACGGCACATGGGCTTTCGCTTTCAGAAGCGCATCCGCATTCTCCCGGGCGTTTATATCAATCTGTCGAAATCGGGGGTCAGCGGGAGCGTGGGCGGCCACGGCGCTACGGTCAACGTGGGCCATGACGGGCGTCGCATGATCACGCTGGGCATTCCGGGCACTGGCATGAGCTACCGCGTGCCGCTGAGCGGCGCGATCTTCTATGGCCTGCTCGTCGTCATCGCCTTGATCGGTGTCGCCTACCTCATCCAACCCGACCTCGTGCGCGGCGCACTGCACTGGTGGCAGCCGAAATGGTTTTGACCATCTGCTTGTTTCCCTGAAGTAGCGCGCGAGCGCGCGAGCGCGCGGCGACCGATCCGAGCAAGAGTTTGCTCTGCCCCTTCGCCGACGTCGCCCAGCGATGGAGCGCATCCGCCCAGACGATGTGACTGTCGCGATCGTGGCGCATCGACCCCGCGACTTGCCCCCCCCAAAAACACCCCCATCCCCGCAGCGCTCCCGCTCGGAGTTTCTCGCAAATATGGTCCAGGCGCAGGGCGGCGTAACCGCCTAGAAGCCTCTTTTAGTATCGTGCGGCAAGACCGCCCTGCCGTTCGGGGATCGGTGGTGGACGTCGTCGAGCAAACCGCAGCAGTCGACGAACCGGTGGGCTTCAGCCACGGCA
>JANOHP010000041.1:0-4877 GCA_031406575.1 Hyphomicrobiales bacterium | reverse complement strand
GCCGAGTTGATTGGAGCTTTCGTAGCGCAGAAATTCCTCGACGGCTGTGCGGATCAGCGACGGATCGGCGACGAGGCGAGCGCGTTCCTGCGGCCACTCGATGAGTGACACCAGCGCATTGCCGATCAAATTCGTCGTCGTTTCGTGACCGGCGTTGAGGATGAAAATACAGTTCTGCAACAACTCCGGCTCGCTGAGACGGGCACCGTCCGCCTCCCCCAAGATCAAGCGCGTGAGCACATCCTTGTCGGGATCACCCGGTCGGGTACGGCGATCCGCCACGAGGCGCTCGAGATAGGCGATGAACTCAGTCACGGCGGCATTGCCACGCGCGAGCTGCGTCGCGGTGGGCACGGGCTCGAGCGCACCCAGGATCGCCAGCGACCAGTCCCGCAGCGGCCCCCGCTCGTCGCGCGGCACCGCCAGCATGTTGCCGATGACTTCGACGGGAATAGCGGCAGCAAACTCCTCGATGAGATCGATGGTGCCCGCTTTGGCCGCCATCGCATCCAGGAGGCCATCGACCAGGGCAATGACCGACAATTCCATATCCGTGATCGCGCGCGGCGTCAGCGCACCCGCCATGATGCGGCGCACGCGGGTGTGGCGGGCGCCATCGTTGAAGACGAGGCTCGTCGTATGGTGCTCGTAGAGCGGGCTGACGCCGAATTTCGGAGCGAACTCGATCGTTTTGTCGGACGAAAACAGCGTCGTATCCTTGTAGATCGCCTCGAGGTCGGCATGGCGCGAGACCAGAATGCTGCCCGATGCCATACGATGAACCGGCGCGAACAGGCGCACAGCATGATAGATGGGGTAGGGATCGGCATCGAAGCCCGCAGGCAGAGCGGTCAGATCGAACGACTGAGCGAGGCGGCGGGCCAGATCGTCCGGCAACAGGCGCAGGCCGTCGCGATCCAGAGCACGGCTGGCGGGGAACGGCGTCGACGGCTGACCCATGGGCGTTCCGTGATCCTGGGAGGGAAAGACTGCGCGCGACAGTGGACGCGGGCGCGCCAGCTTGCAAGATTACGCTGAACCGCCCCAACCGGCGGTAACGACACGTGGGAGGGACATTCGGATGGCCGTCGAGTTGGAACGTCACGGATCTGTGGCCGTGCTGCGGCTGAACGATCCCAGTGCCATGAACGCGCTGTCTCCGGCCGTGAAGAAGGGTATGGAGACCAACGTCTCACTCGTGCTCGCCGATGCCAGTGTGCGCGCCATCGTGATCACCGGCGCGGGGAAGGCGTTTTGTGCCGGCGGGGACATCCGCTCGATGCGCGATCCGCAAGCGCGCGCGGCGCCCGCCGTGCGCACGCGCATGCAGGCGACCCACGTTTGGTCGCGCGCGCTGCTCGACGGTGACAAGCCCGTGGTCGCCGCAGTCAACGGGGCAGCGGTCGGCGGCGGGCTTGCCCTCGCGTTGCTGGCCGATATCGTGATCGCGTCCACCGACGCCTATTTCATGAGCGGATACTCCAAGCTCGGGGCATTGCCCGATCTGGGCGTCTTGCAAACTCTGCCGTGGGCGATCGGGAGCCTGCGGGCCAAGGAGATGATCCTGCTCAATCGGCGCTACACGGCCGAGGAAGCGGTGGGCATCGGGCTGGCGAACCGCGCCGTTGCCCCCGACGCCTTGATGCGGGAGGCACTCGCGGTCGCGCAGGAACTGGCCGATGGCCCGGGGCCGATGCTGACCATGAGCAAGGTGATGATGAAGCGGGCCTACGAGTCGAGCGTCGAGGAATTTTTCGAGGGCGAGGCGATTGCCCAGGGCGTCGCCTTCGGCAGTGCGGCGTTCGACGAGGGCGTCGATGCGTTCTTGAACAAACGCCGACCCAACTTCGCCGGCAAAACGTGACCAACCGCAATCAATCCGTCCAGATAAACCTGCAATTCGGGGAATGACAATGCAGCAGGAAACATTCGACTTCATCGTGGTCGGCGCCGGATCGGCAGGATCGGCACTCGCCAATCGCTTGAGTGCTGATCCACGGCACCGCGTGTTGCTGCTGGAGGCTGGACGGCCGAGCCATCCCCTGTTGCCCATTCCGGCGAGCTTCGCCAAGCTCATCAAGAATCCCGAAGCAAACTGGTGTTATTCCTCCGAACCCGAGCCCAACACGGGCGAGCGCAACATTCCGATTCCGCGTGGCAAGCTGCTGGGTGGTTCGAGTTCGATCAACGGCATGGTGTTCGTGCGCGGCCAGCGGCACGACTTCGACCACTGGGCCCAACTGGGCAATCGCGGCTGGAGCTACCAGGACGTCCTGCCGATTTTCAAGCGCATGGAAAGTTATTCGGGGGCTGGCGACGACGAATTTCGTGGCCGCGACGGTCCACTGAAAGTGAGTGATATCCACGAGGGTGGCCCCCTCTACGACAGCATGTTTGCGGCGGCCGAGTCGATGGGGATCAAACGCAATCCCGATTACAACGGTCCCGAGCAGGACGGCATCACGATGACGCAGGCGTCGATCCGCGACGGCCGGCGCATGAGCACGGCGCACTGCTATCTGGAGCCCGTTCGCAACCGGCCGAACTTGAAAATCGTGACCGATGCGCTGACCGAAAAGCTGGTGCTCGAAGGTAAGCGGTGTACGGGCGTGCGCTATGCCGTCGGCAGTCGTGTGCACGAAGCGCGGGCGCGGCGCGAGGTGATCGTCAGCGCGGGCGCCATCAACTCGCCGCAGCTTCTGGAACTCTCCGGCATCGGCAATCCCGACATCCTGAATCAGTACGGCATCGAGGTCCGCCACGCGCTGCCGGGCGTGGGGGAGAACCTGCGCGACCATTGGGCGCCGCGTCTTCGGTATTCGATGGCCGCCCGCGGCGTCGCTTACAATGACCGCGCTCGGGGCTTGAAGCTCGGTCTGCAAGTGATGCGCTATGCGTTCACGCGCAAAGGCTTCCTGAGCCTGCCCGCATCACCCATGCGCGCCTATGTACGCACGCGCGAAGGGCTCGACGGGCCGGACGCCTGCGTCATGGTGCAGCCGTTCCTTATTACGCCCGACATCAAGCTGGACAGGCAACCGGGCATTACGCTGATCGTGCACCAGTTGCGCCCCGAGAGCACCGGCAGCATTCATATCAAATCCATGGACCCGAAAGTGCCACCCGCCGTGCGCTTCAATTTTCTGTCGTCGCCGATCGACCGCGACGTGCTGCTGGAAAATATCCGCATCGCGCGTCGCCTGATGGAGGCACCTGCGTTGAACTGGCTCGGGCTCGACGAAATGTCACCCGGCAAGCCCATTCAATCCGATAGCGAACTGCTCGACTGGGTGAAGGCGACGGCGGAGACGGCTTATCATCCCGTCGGCACCTGCAAGATGGGCCAGGACAAAATGGCGGTGGTCGACGATCGGCTGCGCGTTCACGGCCTCGAAGGCCTGCGCATCGCCGACGCCTCGATCATGCCGACGCTCACCTCGGGCAACACCAATGCCCCCTCGATCATGATCGGCGAGAAGGCCTCCAACCTCGTGCTCGAGTCGACGAAAGAGCGCGTGGCTGCGTGACACGCGGCGGTCGGCGCACGATGTCTGAACCGGCGATTGCGGGCAGGGTGCCGGGTCATGCGTTCGACATATCGCGTTGCTCGAGGGGTGCCGACCCGGTATTGGGAGCGGCATGACCCCCAGCTTCACGTACACCCTCCACCACCGCGATGGTCAGGCCCGCGCGGGTGACATCACAACGCCGCGCGGCGTCATCCGCACGCCGGCGTTCATGCCCGTGGGGACGGTGGGGGCCGTGAAGGCGCTCTATCCCGAGCAGGTGAAAGGCACAGGCGCCGACATCATTCTGGGCAACGTCTACCACCTGATGTTGCGGCCGGGGGCGGAACGGGTCGCGCGGCTCGGCGGGCTGCACGGGTTCATGCGCTGGGACGGACCGATCCTCACGGATTCCGGTGGGTTTCAGGTGATGAGCCTGTCCGGCATCCGCAAGATCACGGAGGAGGGGGCCGCCTTCCAATCGCACATCGATGGATCGCGGCATCTGCTCACGCCGGAGCGCTCGATCGAAATCCAGTGCCTGCTCGGCTCGGACATTCAGATGCAATTGGACGAGTGCATCGCGCTGCCCGCCACCCACGCCGAAGCCGAGCGCGCGATGTTGCTGTCTCTGCGCTGGGCGCAGCGGTCGCGCGCGGCGTTCGACCGGCTGGCTCAACCGGGCCAAGCGCTCTTCGGCATCGTGCAGGGCGGAACGTATCGCGATTTGCGGCAGCGGTCCGCCGAAGCGCTCGTGGGCATGGATTTGCACGGCTACGCCGTCGGCGGGTTGGCAGTCGGCGAGGGGCAGGATGTGATGCTGGCGACACTCGGTGAAACGGCGCCGCATCTCCCCGAGAGCAAACCGCGCTACTTGATGGGGGTGGGCACGCCCGAAGATCTGATCGAGGCCGTCGCCCGTGGCATCGATATGTTCGATTGTGTGCTGCCGACACGCAATGGCCGGCATGGATTGGCGTTCACGTGGGGAGGCAAAGTCAATCTGCGCAACGCCCGCCACGCCGAAGACACGAGTTGCCTCGACCCGCTGAGCGATTGCCCGGCCGCGCGAGATTATTCGCGGGCCTACCTGCACCATCTCGTGCGCTCGGGTGAGATGCTGGGATCGATGCTGCTGTCATGGAGTAATACGGCGTTTTATCAGCAGTTGATGTCCGCCATGCGGGCAGCCATTGCCGAGGGCCGGTTCGAGTCGTGGGCTGCCGAGACGAAGGTGAGGCTGGCGCAGCGCGGCAACTGACCGTTCCGCTACTGGGTGTAATTACTCACCCCTCGCAGCCGCCGATCAAGCGGAAGCGGCGCTGGTTGGTGCGGCCAAAGCGTCTCGGATGGCGTCGAGCGGGCTCCGGC
>JANOHP010000262.1:0-19826 GCA_031406575.1 Hyphomicrobiales bacterium | reverse complement strand
CGCCACGTTCCAGATTCAATCGCAACCCTGCGGCGGCGCCTCATCGTCGGCATCGCACGACGCTTGCCACGCTGCCCCTGCTGCGCGACGCCAAATCGAGATCAAAAGTGGCACCGAAAATCGTGACACAGTACGATTAGCACGCCCTGCATTCTCACCGCTTGCTCCTTCGATCAACGCGCGTAACCCAACACTTCGGACCGTGCGCGTGATGTTGGGTGACGCGCGGCTCGAAGGTCGAACTCTCCTTGGGCGAGCAGTGGCCGCGCTAACTGAACTGCGTCACGTCGTGGCGGCGCAGGGCCTCGTAGAGCTGGTTCTGCCACCCGGTCGAGATTTCCTTGGCATGCTCGTCTTCCGTCATTGCTGCGGCCATGTCGGCTCCCGTCGGTCAGTGCGTGTCGAAGGTTCGATCGGCGCGGATCGTAGTGGGGTGCGTGGGGTGCTGCAAGCGCGCTCGAGACGTGCCAATGTCGCGTTGCTTCCGCCAGCTTTCGAGAGACCACCCCGATGACCGACCTGACGATCACTGCATTGCGCACCACGCTCATCCGCGTGCCCTGGCACGGCGAGCCCCCGGCCAACGGCATCATGCCGCCCGCCGCGCGCGAGTTTCTCGTGCTCGAGATCGAGACCAAGGGCGGCCTGACGGGCATGGGCTATCTACAGCCGCTCGCCGGAGGCCTGCTAACGCTCGACATGTGTCTGCAGGACATGGTGGCGCCCAAGCTCATCGGCCGCGACGCCACGGAAATCGAGGGCATCTGGCAGACGCTGTGGAAGAGCAACTACTGGATGGGCCGCATGGGCATCGCGGTGTTCGCCATGTCGGCGGTCGATATCGCGCTGTGGGATCTGGTCGGCAAGAAAGCCGGGCTGCCGCTCTATCGCCTCTGGGGCAAGTGTCGCGATGAAGTCGAAGCCTATGGCTCGGGCTGCTGGCGCGGCTTGGGACGCGACGGGATGATCGCGCGCGCCAAACGATTCACCGAACAGGGCCTGAAGGCCATCAAAATGCAGACTGCCTACATTCGACCCTGGCGCGAAGACGTGAAGAACGTGCACGCCATGCGCGATGCGCTCGGCCCCGATATCGAGATCATGATCGACGTCAACATGGGGTGGACCGCCGATGTCGCCATCCAGGCTGGCCATCATATCGACGAAGCCGAAGCCTATTGGCTCGAAGAGCCGGTCGTATGCGAGGATTTCGAGGGCTACAAACGCATCGCCGCGCAGTTGAAAACGCGCATCGTCGGCGGAGAGACGCATTACACGCGCTTCGACATGCGCCCCTTCTTCATCGATCCGAAAGTGCCGATCCTGCAACCCGATCCGATGCGGGGCGGCCTGACGGAACTGCGCAAGATCGCCGCCACCGCCGAGACCTGGGGCATCGCCATCGCACCCCACTGCTTCCACGAGCTGATGGTGCACGTGCTGTGCTCGATCCCGAACGCCAACTATCTCGAATACATGGATTGGAACGATGATTTGTGGGTGACGCCGTCAGTGCCCGTCAACGGCATGATCCGCCCACCCGAGACGCCGGGCCATGGGTTGGCCTTCAAACCCGAAGTGCTGAAAAGCCACCGGATCGGCGGGTTCGAGCTGACAGGGCGGGGGTGAGAAACCCGCGCCGGTCTCAGCGCGACGCCGGCCAGAGTGGCGTGTGGCGGTAGAGGTCGGCGAGGGTGCCAATCTCACCGATGTCGGGGATGGCGAGACGATCGCCGGGGTTTGTCAGCACCAGCGGCGCAAATCCGTTGGGCCGGGTGTAAAACGTCGCCTCGATGCAATCCTGGCGAATGAACAGAATGGCGCGGCAATGTTCGTGCGCTTTATAATAGGCGAGCTTCTTGGCGAGATAAACGGGCTGATCCGAGCCGGCGCTCAACTCAGGCCGGTTGGACTCGGATAAAACCTCGGCGACGAAGTAGAACCGTTCGGCGTAAACTTGATCGAGGCCGATCTCGGTGTCGATCACCGTGACATCGGGCTCGGGGTTGTAACGCTCGTCCTTGGGTAGCCAGACGCCGATTTCGCGATCGGCGCGCCACTGAGGATTGGTTGCTTCGAGGCGACTATTAAGCAGGATATCGAGGTTTCCGGCGATCCGCTGATACATCAGCGTCGGCGGCGACATCATGAGAGCGACCCCATCGATCAGCTCCCATTTCTCGCGCTCGGAGCGATCATTGTAGAACGCATGGAATTGCTCCATCGAAAGGCGAACCGGGCTGTCGATTAGGTCTGTCATCTCTCCTCCCGGCACATCGCATGAAGCGCGCCGCAGGTTCGGCGCGCGTCAGGAGATCACAACGACCTTGCGATCGTTTCGACCTGGAAGCATTCGATTTCGTCGCCTTCGCGGATGTCTTGGTAGTTCGCGAATGCCATGCCGCATTCCTGGCCGACAGGCACCTCGCGCACATCGTCCTTGAAGCGCTTGAGGATTGCCAGCGTACCTTCGTGAATGACGGTCTTGTCGCGCAGCAGGCGCACCTTGGCCCCGCGTTCGACCTTGCCCTCGGTGACTTGGCAACCCGCGACCTTGCCCTGCTTGGTGATGTTGAACACCTGCTTGATGGTCGCGTAGCCCAGGAACACCTCTTTCTTCGTCGGCGCCAGCAGGCCCGACATGGCCGCCTTCACCTCGTCGACGAGATCATATATGATCGAGTAGTAGCGAATTTCGATGCCCTGGCTGTCGGCCAACTGCTTGGCCTGCACGTTGGCACGCACGTTGAAGCCCAAGATGATGGCCTTGGATGCCGACGCCAGAGAAATGTCGGATTCCGTGATCTGGCCGACACCGGAGTGAATGATGCGGGCCGAGACTTCCTCGTTGCCGAGCTTGGCGAGCGACCCCATGATCGCTTCAACCGAGCCCTGCACGTCACCCTTGATGACGAGCGGGAATTCCTTGCGGCCAGCCTCTTTGAGCTGCTGCATCATCTGTTCGAGCGTGCGCGATGAACCCGCAGAGCCCAGGGTGTCGCGCCGCTTGCGGATGCGATAGTCGGTGATCTCGCGGGCGCGCGCCTCGTTCTCGACGACGGCGAACTGATCGCCGGCTTCGGGTGCGGAGTCGAAGCCCAAGACCTCGACGGGCACCGAGGGGCCTGCGCGTTCCACGACCTTGCCCTTGTCGTCGAGCAGCGCGCGCACGCGCCCCCAGGACGAGCCGGCAACGATGATGTCGCCGACTTTCAAGCTGCCGCGCTGCACGAGCAGCGTGCCCACGGGTCCGCGACCGCGCTCGAGCTTGGCTTCGATGACGAAGCCTTCGGCCGAGGAATCGGGGTTGGCTTTGAGTTCGAGGATTTCGGCCTGCAAGGCGATCGCCTCGAGCAGCTTGTCGAGGTTGGTGCCTTTCAACGCCGAAACCGGAATGTCCTGCGTCTCACCCGACATGCTTTCCACGACGATTTCATGTTGCAGCAGTTCGGTGGCGACGCGTTTGGGATCGGCGTCGGGTTTGTCGATCTTGTTGATGGCGACGATCATGGGAACGCCGGCGGCCTTGGCGTGATTGATCGCCTCGATCGTCTGCGGCATGACGCCGTCATCGGCGGCGACGACCAGAATGACGATGTCCGTCACTTTGGCACCGCGCGCGCGCATCGCCGTGAAGGCTTCGTGGCCCGGCGTATCGATGAACGTAATCTTGTGCCCGTCCGGCGTCGTCACCTGATAGGCGCCGATGTGCTGCGTGATGCCACCGGCTTCCCCGCCTGCGACATTGGCTTGGCGAATGGCGTCGAGCAGCGAGGTCTTGCCGTGATCGACGTGACCCATGATGGTGACGACAGGCGCGCGCGTTTGGCGGTTTTCGCCCATGTCCTCGGCGGCGATGAAGCCCTCTTCGACGTCGGCCTCAGACACACGCTTGGGCCTGTGGCCGAATTCGGTGACGATCAGCTCGGCGGTGTCGGCATCGATGACGTCGTTGATCTTGTGCATCGTGCCCTGCTTCATCAGCAGGCGAATGACGTCGACGGCTTTTTCCGTCATGCGGTTGGCGAGTTCCTGGATGGTGATGACTTCCGGGATCGTCACCTCGCGCATGATTTTTTCGCGCGACTGTTGAATGCCCAGCGCACGACGCTGATCGCGTTCGCGCTTGCGGCGCAGCGACGCCAACGAGCGTTCGCGCTGCTCGTCGTTGAGCAACTTTTCGACGGTCAGACGACCGCTGGCGCGGCGCTCTTCGGGCGTCTTGATGACACTGCGCGCCGGTTTGACGGGAATGCCGGCCTTGTTGCGCTTGGCGCGATCATCCTCTTCCGCCTCCATTTCGGGGCGGCGGCGAGCGGGCACGGCACCGCCGATTTTCGAGACAGCGGCTCCATCCTTGCCCGAGCGATCGACGGGCACAGCAACAGGGGCTGGTGTCGCCGTTTGCCGTGCAGCGGGCGCCGATGGACGCGAAGGCGTGCGTGCAACGGGTTGGGGAGCGGGAGGCGCCTCGACGACGACGACCGACTCGGGACGAACTTCGACCGGGCGACCTTCGGCCCTGGCGAGATCATCTTCTTGGCGATGCTTTTCGACTTCGGCAGCGCGCTCCGCAGCAAGCGCTGCCTCGGTGGCACGGCGTTCGGCGGCTTCCTGATCGGAGCGCGTCCGCTCGTCATCGGAACGCTTGCGTTCGGCCAGCAAAGCAGCCGTGCGCTTGTCCATCTCACCCGTCGACAGACCGCGCGCGGCAGCTGAGCCGCTCGGGGGCCGCGGACCGGGTTTGGCTCCAGGCGGAGTCGGGCGTGGTAAAACCGGCTGACCGGTGACCGCGGCGGTTTTTTCCGGAACCCCCGGAACCGCGATTTTGCGGCGTGTTTTGTGCTCTACGACGACGGTATTCTTGCGGCCATGGCTGAAGCTCTGCTGCACATGGCTCGACGAATCCGTGCGGCGCGGCGCAGCCGGTTTGCGGGTGCCGCCAGCGCCCGTCTTATCGGTTTCTTTCGTCTCGCTCATACCTGATCCGTGTCCAACCCTGATGATGACGGCGATGCCGTCCCGCTCTGCGCAATCGACCGATAGCGACGCAAGCGCTCGGCCTCTCGTAGAAAATTTTCTGCAGCGCCACCTTTTGTCAGCGCAGCATGTATCACATTGTAGCGCCCAATGGCCAAGCTCAATTCGGACGAAGGCAAGTCCTTCACCACGCGGGGCTGAATGCTGGGCGCGTCGTCTCCCGCGATTTCGTTCAGAACGGCGTATAATTTACGATCGAGCTTGCCGCTGCCGTCTTCGGCCGCATCACTGGCGTGAATGAGGGCGATCACTTCGCCCTTGGCGATGGCCACGTCGACCTTGGTAAATCCCGACAGCAGGACGCCCGCTTTCGCCGCCAAGCTGAGAGTTTGCAGGGTGCGCCGCAGCAGCAGTTCCTCCACCAGCTCGGCCAAGTCGGGAGCAACGGTGGTCTGCTCTTTTAGGCTTCGCGCAAAAACGTTGGCCTTGGCGGCGGCCGCGACGCTGGCTTTACTGTTGCCGACCCAGACGCCGCGCCCCGGCAAGCGATTGGCCAGATCAGGCACGATGGCGCCGTCGGGTCCGCGAACGAAGCGGATCAGCTCATCCGGCGTGAGCTTGTCACGGGTGACGGCGCACGTGCGCTCGGGCGCGTCGGGGGCATCACCCCCCTCGCCTGTCTCCCTACGCTTGTGACGCGCTCGTGAACCCATGCCGCTGTGTCGATCTCCTGTCGCATGACCGGCTCAAACGCGGGCTGCTTGGCCGTCGTCGGCCGCAGCTTCGGGTTCTTCGCCCTCGACGGCCTCGCCCTCTTCGATCACTTCGGGGCCAATCAGGTCTTCCGCTTTCACCCAACCGGCCACGACGCGGGCCGACATGATGATGTGTTCCGCCTCGGCCTTGTCGGTCTCGAACCCATCGAGAATGCCTTTGTGGCGGATGGGCTCTGCATCTTTCTCTTTGCGCCGCTCAGTCCAGCCGAGCAGCTCGTCGGTGGCGCAGTCGGCCAGATCTTCGACCGTCTTGATATTGTTTTCCCCGAACGCAACCAGCATCGCGGTGGTGACGCCGTCGACTTGGGCAACCTCGTCGGCGACGCCCAGTTCCCGGCGCTTGGCATCGAGTTCGGCTTCGACGCGGGCAAGGTAGTCGCGGGCCAAACTCTGGATGGTTTCAGCGGTTTCCTCGGTGAAGCCTTCGATATTGGCGATCTCCGACAGATCCACGAATGCGACTTCTTCGATGGTGGCGAAGCCTTCGGTGGCGAGCAGCTGCGCGATCACTTCGTCGCAGTCGAGTTTCTCCATGAAAATCTGGGTGCGCTCGGAGAACTCTTTCTGGCGCCGTTCGCTGTCCTCGATGTCGGTCATGATGTCGATGTCCCAGCCCGTGAGCTGCGACGCCAGCCGCACGTTCTGGCCGCGGCGGCCGATGGCGAGCGAGAGCTGCTTTTCGTCGACGACGACCTCGATGCGGTTGGAATCTTCGTCGAGCACGACCTTGGAAACTTCAGCGGGCGCCAAGGCGTTGACGATGAAGGAGGCCGGTTCCTCGTTCCACTGGATGATGTCGATCTTCTCGCCTTGCAACTCGTTGACGACGGCCTGGACCCGCTGGCCGCGCATGCCGACGCACGCGCCGACCGGATCGATCGAGGTGTCCTTGGAGACGACGGCGATTTTGGCGCGCGAGCCCGGATCGCGGGCGCACGACTTGATCTCGACGATGCCGTCGTAGATTTCGGGCACTTCCATCGCGAACAGCTTCATCATGAATTCGGGTTTGGCGCGGGACAGGAAAATCTGGGGTCCGCGCTGCTCGCGGCGCACGTCGTAAACCATCGAACGAATGCGATCGCCGAAGCGCACGTTTTCGCGGGGAATCATTTCGTCGCGGCGAATGATGCCTTCCGCACGGCCCAGGTCGACGATGACGTTGCCGTATTCGACGCGCTTGACGGTGCCGTTGATGATTTCGCCGATCTTGTCCTTGTACTCGCCGAATTGGCGATCACGCTCGGCCTCGCGCACTTTCTGGACGATGACCTGTTTGGCGTTTTGGGCGGAGACCCGGCCGTAATCGAGCGGCGGCAGCTCCTCCACGATCTCGTCATCGACGGCGGCATCGGGCTTGCGGCGTTGCGCATCGGCGACCGTGATCTGCTGGTTGTCGTTCTCGATTTCCTCGACCACGGTGAGCACACGGGTCAACCGCGTCTCGCCCGACTTCGGGTCGATGATGCAGCGGATGTCGTTTTCCTGCCCGTAGCGCTGTTTGGCAGCCTTTTGGATCGCATCCTCCATCGCCTGAATGACGATGGTGCGATCAATCGACTTCTCGCGCGCGACCGCATCGGCGATCTGCAGCAGTTCGAGCCGGTTTGCGCTGACGCCTGCCTGGGCCATGTCCGTTATCCCCAATGCTACTGGAACGATGTCTCGCTGTGTCGACTAGTGTTTCTGAGCGCGAGCGCCGGGTTTCGGCGCCGGCTCCGCTTCCCCACGCAGCTGCCGTTTGGCGCGACGCAGGGACTCGCGAATGAGGTCATCGGTCAGCACGAGGTGTGCCTCCCCGATCAAAGCAATCGGCAATCCGAGCACTTGGCGACCCTCTTTGGCGAGGTCGACTTCGATGCGCGCTTCGCCGTTCTCGTGTCCTTCCAAAATTCCCCGGAAGCGGCGACGACCGCCCACCAGCTCCCGCATTTCGATCTTCGCCTCGAAACCCGACCAGTGCTCGAAATCCGATGCCCTGACCAGAGGGCGATCGATGCCGGGCGAGGAAATCTGGAGGCGATAACTCTTGCCGGGCATCGGGTCGTCGACGTCGAGCACCGGCGATAAATTCTGGGAGACGACCTTGCAGTCCTCCACCGTCATCATGCCGTCCGGGCGCTCGCCCATGATCTCCAGAATGATACCGTTGTTACCCTGATTGGCGATGACGCGAACGAGCACCAACCGATAGCCCAAGCTCTCCAGCACAGGCTCGGCCAGCTCGGCGATTTCGGCGGCGACACCCGTCTCTTTGACGAAGCGCGCCTCGACTGATGGCCCGCTCAAACCACCCACCTCACATCGTACATCGACAAGCTCACGTGTTTTCCCAAACAAAAAAGAGCGGACCGCGAGGACCCACTCCCTGAGTTCAGATGATCATGAGCGGCCAACGATTACGCGATCACCCCTATGGTTGCAAGCCTTAATTCCCCCGCCGACCGACAAAAAATCCCGGTAATTCGCCGCATTGGATAGCGTCCACGACACCCTGCCCATCCCGAACTCTGCTCGAACTCTCAACGCGGCCGAGGACTGTCGTGCAAGGAAATTCGGCACCTGACCGGGTTTTAAGGCTGGCGCCCAGCCCCGATACGGTTTGATATGGGCCGGCATCCGCAAGGAGACAGAAAGATGCTGTTTGGCAGAGCGTTGCTGGGCTCCATCGCGTGGTTGGGCTCGATGTTGGCGGGCATCGTTCCAGCCAGCGCCGCCGATGACCGTTGTCTGGCGCTCGCCCAAGGGCCCCGCCTCGTGCAGCCGGCGGGCTTTCGGGTGGCGCAGCTCCAGAGCGGCGAAGTGCGCATCTCCTACGTCGGCCATTCCACGTTCGTGATCGAAAGCCAGCGCGGTGTGCGCATCGCTACCGACTACAACGACTACGTCAAGCCGACCATCGTGCCCGATATCGCGACCATGAACCGGGCGCACTCGACACATTATACGGAGGTGCCCGATTCGGGCATTCGCCATGTTCTGCGCGGATGGAATGTCACGGGCGGCGCGGCCATGCACGACCTGACACATGGCGATGTGCGCGTGCGCAACGTGCCGACCAATATCCGCGACTGGCAGGGCGGTACGAATGTCTACGGCAATTCGATTTTCGTGTTCGAGATGGGCAACCTGTGCATCGCGCACCTGGGCCATCTTCACCATACGCTGACCACCCAGCAGCTCGCTCAGCTCGGGCAGATGGATGTGGTGCTGGTGCCCGTCGACGGCAGCTATACGCTCGATCTGCCGGGCACGGTGGAGGTGCTGCGCTCGCTGAAAGCGCCGCTGATGATCCCGATGCACTATTTTTCGAGCTATACGCTGCAGCGGTTCCTCGACGCGGTCTCGGCCGACTTCGAGGTCAAGACACTCGAAGTGCCGACCATCGTCGTGTCGCGCGCGAGCTTGCCGCCCAAGCAGCAGGTGCTGGTTCTGCCGGGCCGCTGACGGGGTCACTCGGGCCGAACGGATCGCTCAAGCCGCCTGCGCCTGCTCCACCGTCATGGCTTCGCCTGCAACGGTCGTGCGACGCATGTCGCGAGGCTGGCTCTGATCATAGCGGCGCACGCGATGCATGGTCTGGCGGTTGTCCCAGATGACGAGGTCGTGCAGGCGCCACTTGTGCACGTAGACGAACTTGGGTTGCGTCGCGTGCTCGCTCAGGTCCCGCAGGATAATTCGGGCTTCGGGCATCGTCTGGCCGAGAATGGCCCCGGCGTGCGACGACAGATAGAGCGACCGGCGTCCCGTGACGGGATGGGTGCGCACGAGTCGCTGACGCACGGGGCGAAACATCGCCTTTTCCTCGTCCGTGAACTCGACGAACCCCAGAGAACCCCGCGAATGCAACAGCGAGTGCTCGCAGATCATCGGTTCGATTTCGGCTTTTGCCTCGTCGTCGAGCGCGTCGTAGGCCGCGCGCATGTCGGCAAATTCCGTGTTGCCGCCTTTCGGGTTGAGCAGGCGGGCCGACAACAGGGAGTACTTCGCTGGGATCGCGCGAAACGAGCTGTCGGAATGCCAGAGCATGTTGCCGATATTGAAGAGCGTCTGGCGGCTCTCCTTGGGCAGTGGCTTGCCGTCTTTGTCCAAATTGGAGACGTCGTTCATGCCGTCGTTCAGGCGCTTGTCCGTCGCCTTTGTAATGTTGCCGCCGCGCGCATTCTCGATCGGACCGAAGTTGACGGTGAACGCCATCTGCTGCTCGTCGGTGATGTTCTGGTTGGGGAACACGAGCACACCATAGCGATCCATCCCCTGATCGATCGCCACGACGTCATCCTTGGACAACGGTTTCGTGATATCGACACCAGTGACTTCGCCGGCGAACGTGGGGTGGAGTTGGCGGATAGCGACGGGCATGGCGTCCTCCGTGGGCTCGACGGGGTGTCGATCTGTTGATTGGCCTGCAACGGGCGTTGGACCTATAGCTTATGCCAAATCGGCAGCGACCTGAGAAGTGGATGATGGGCAGCGGCGATGTTGTTTCTATGTTCCGTCCCCAGTACCATGGTAAGCAGCCCGCGAGTGCGCTGAACCGTCTTTGCGTGGGGACTGGACCGAACGGGAACAGGCCCTTCGGGCTCCGCAGCACGCTGAACTGTTTATCTGGATCCCGGAAGGAACCATGACCAGACGTCGCGGTCCCAGTCGCCGCTTGTTTTTGACAGCCGCGGCGGCGACGGGCGGAGGGCTGGCGCTGGGGATTCACTGTGCCCAGGCGTGGTCGCAGGTCGTCGCCAAGAAATCGCCACCGGGCGAGGGCGAACTCAATGTCTGGGTGATCGTGCGGGCCGACGACACGATCGCCATTCGTGTGGCCCGATCGGAACTGGGACAAGGTAGCCTCACGGGGCTCGCGCAGCTGGTCGCCGAAGGTCTGGATTGCGACTGGACGAAGGTCAGCGTCGAGCAACCGTTGCCCGGCGCGAACGCGGCCAGAAATCGAGTCTGGCGCGATTTCGCAACGACCAATAGCCGGAGCATTCGCACATCACACGAATATCTGCGTCTGGCGGGTTTGGCGGCGCGCGTCATGCTGCGGACGGCTGCCGCCGAGCAGTGGAACGTTTCGGTTGCCGAAGTCACCACGGACAACGGCAAGCTGAGTCATGCTGCGAGCCAGCGCACCACGACCTACGGCCGCATGGCGATGGCTGCCGCGCGCCTCGAGCCGCCGACTGCACGCTCGCTCAGTATGGAAAGCCCGATTTACTGGAAAATTGCCGGCAAAGCCCACAAGCGGCTCGATACGCGCGACAAGATCAGCGGCCGCGCCATCTATGGCATCGATATCCGATTGCCCGACATGCTGAATGCCTCGATTCGGCAAGCGCCGGTGTTCGGGGCCGTGGTGCAGGCCTTCGAGGCCGACGCCGTCAGTGGCCTTCCCGGCGTCCGTCACGTCCTGCAAGTCGGTGATACGGCCGTGGCGGTGGTTGCCGACACGTGGTGGCAAGCTGAAATCGCCATCGAACGGTTGCCCATCACCTGGTCCGAGCCGCCCGAGGCGAAGGTTTCCAGCGCCTCGATCGCGGACTTCCTGAAGGAGGGCCTCGACGTCAAGGAAGCGTTCATCGGGCACACCCATGGCGATGCCCTCAAGGCGATTGCCGGCGCGGCAACGCGCGTCGATGCAGTGTACGGCGTGCCGTTCGTCCATCACGCCACCCTCGAGCCCATGAGCTGCACCGCGCGCTGGATGGGCAATCGCATCGACGTCTGGACCGCCACACAGAGCCCCGAGGCGGCGCTGCGGGTGGCCGCCGACACGGCCGGCGTTCCGATCTCGGCGGCCGAGGTCCATCGCGTCTACGCTGGCGGCAGCTTCGGTCGGCGAATCCGACACGATTTCATCAAGCATGCGGTATTGATCGCCCGGCAGGTGCCGGATCGGCCCGTCAAGTTGATCTGGTCGCGAGCCGAGGACACGCAGCACGGCTCTTATCGGCCGATTTCGCAATTCAAGGTCAGCGGTGCTGTCGACGACAAGGGCGACGTAGTCGGTCTGATCGTGCGCATTTCCGGCCAGTCGGTCAGCGCCTCGCAGACGCCCCAATCGGTGCCGAGCGGCCGGGACGTGCGCATGTTCCATGGGTTGTTCGCCGAGGCCGGGGAAGCTCAGATCGGCTACTCGATCCCCAACCTCTATATCGACCATGCCATGCGTAACACCCACGTTCCCGTCGGCTCCTGGCGGGGCGGGCACGGCAACCAGAACGCGTTCATGCTGGAGTGTTTCGTCGACGAACTGGCGAAGACCGCAGATCGCGACCCTCTCGAATTTCGACGCGCCCAAATGAAAAGCCATCCGCGCCATTTGGCCGTACTGAACGCGGCGGCTGAGCGCGCCAAGTGGAACACTGCTGCGCCGGCGGGTATGCACCGTGGTATCGCCCAGTGCATGAGTTTTGGCACGTACACCGCCGCCGTCGCAGAGGTGTCCGTGGATACGGAAAGCCGCATTCGCGTGCACCGGGTCGTCATGGCGATCGATTGCGGGCACGTGGTCAACCCCGAACTCGTGACCTCACAAGCGGAAAGCTCCGTCGCTTTTGCGCTCAGCGCGATGTTTCATCAGGAAATTACGTTGGCTGGTGGGCGCGTCGTCGAGGCCGACTTCGATAGCCATGGCGTGATCCGCATGGGTGATATGCCCGTGGTCGAGACCGTCTTGGTCCCGTCGGGCGAGGTGTGGGGCGGTGTCGGCTCGTCGCTTGTCGCCGTCGTCACGCCTGCGGTGATCAACGGCATTTTCGCGGCCTCGGGCAAGCGCGTGCGCGCGCTGCCCGTGCGCGATGCGCGCCTTCCCTGACAGTCCCAGCGGACCCGTCAGTGTGGCAGCCATGCACCATGTCTAAATCGTCACACTCGATCGATAATCAGTTGACGCTTTGTTAGTCCTGTGGAGAGACGCTTGAGTTCGCCACGTTCCCGAGGCATTGATCACCTATGTTCAGCGTGAGGGATTGAATGGCTTCCGTTGGGGCCGCGGGGTTCGTAAAATGACTGGGTTGCGATTTTTGGTATTGATACCAGCGCTGGCGTTGGCCGGTGCGGCTGCCTCGGCTTTCGAGGAAACGACAGCGGGCGTTTCGCCCGATCGGCAGCAGTCGGCGATTTCGCCGAACAAACGCGTTGATATCAAACCACCCCTGAACCTGAGCGGGACGGGTACGTCGGTCGACACATCGCCGCCCGCCGCTGGAACGGAAGTGCGCATTCCGGGCCTGGGCAAGCTCGGCGTCATTCCGAAGCTCGATTTCGGTCTCGAGTTGCTGTACGGCGGCCGAGAAGAGCGCACGGCAGAGCCCGATCGCAATCGTGCCGAGAGCGACGACGTCCAAATTCGCGGCTCGATCAGGCATCGCTTCTGACGTCGAACGCGTTAGTCTCTGGTCGCTGCAAAGCTGGCTGTAATGGCTCCCTCGGGGTCGTTGTATCGGAGATGACGTCGCATGACGGACGTGAGCGGCTCGCGAAATCCGTCCGAACTTCGGCATGATGGCCCCCGCTTGCGTTCGCGGGTGCCCGCAGCTTTGGTGCATGCGTTCACGGCTTCCGGCTCCATATGCGCGCTGTTGGCAGCGCTCGCCATGCTGGACAAGGCCTGGACGGCGGCCTTCGCATGGCTTGGCCTTGCCCTGCTCATCGATGGCATCGACGGCACGTTCGCCCGCCTCGCACGGGTCGAGCGCCACCTCCCGCGATTCTCGGGCGAACGGCTCGACATGATTGTCGATTACACGACCTATGTGTTCGTGCCGGTGCTGATGCTGCTGCAATCGGGCATTCTGTCGGGCATCACCGGCTTTCTGGCGGGGGCGGTCATCCTGATGTCGTCGCTCTATCATTTCTGCGACACGCAGAGCAAAACGGACGATCACTATTTCGTCGGCTTCCCCGCCATCTGGAATTTGGTGGCGTTTTACCTCTTCGCCTTCGCCCTGCCGTCCTGGCTGGCGCTGCTGGTGATCGCGGTATGTGCGGGCCTGACGTTCGTGCCGATGCGCTGGCTGCACCCCATGCGGGTGCGCCGCCTCATCGTCGTCAATGGCATTGCCACCCTCGTCTGGTCGGCCGCTGCGGCGTGGACACTCCTTGTGACGGGCTTTCCAGCGGCACCCCTGGCGCAAGTGGCGCTGGCCGGCGTCGCGGCCTATGGCTTGGTGCTGCCGTTTACGCTGCCGTGGGCGACCGACACCGGGGGAGCAGAAGCGTGATTTGGTCCTCCCCTCGTCGCGGCGTCATTGCCTTCGTGTTCACCGTGATGACCAGCCTTGCCGGAGCCGTTGGGAGTTTCGCGGAGGAGGTGCGCCTCGAGCATGTCGGGCTCGGCTTGGTGGCCAATTTGGAGGTGCCGCCGGGCAAAGCTCTGACGCAAGCCCCCGTGGCGCTCGTGCTGCACGGCACGCTGGCGCATCACGAGATGGAAATCATCAAGACGCTGCAGGCCGGACTGCTGTCACGCGGTGTCGCGACACTCGCCATCACGTTGAGCCTGGGTCTGGACGGCCGGCGCGGAATGTTTGCCTGCGAGCGCCAGCACGATCACCGGTCGGGCGACGCCTTGGAGGAGATCGGCGCCTGGATGGCTTGGCTCGAAGAGCGTGGCGTGACATCGCCGGCTTTGATTGGCCATTCACGTGGCGCACAACAGATCGCGAGCTATGCCCTGTCGACGCCGCCGCGGCCCGCCAGTCGTTTGGTGTTGATTGCACCGCCGTCCGATACGGCCGAGGTCTCTGCCGAACACTATCGCGCGACCTTCTCCGCCGATCTGGCAACGTCGCTGGCAGCCGCCAAAAAGCTCATCGAGGCCGGTGAGGACGACACGCTCGTCGCGGTCCCCGGTTTCCTGCACTGTCGGTCGAGCAAGGTCACGGCTGCCGCCTTCCTCGACTACTACGACCCGCGGAGCTTCGAGATCCCGCTCGGGGCCTTGGACCGGCTCCAAGTCCCTGTCCTCGTCGTCGCAGGCAGTGAGGACCGCGTCTCACCCGACGTGGCGAAACGGATCTCCGCCCGCCCGGCGAACCCTCGGGTGACACTGCAACTAATTGACGGAGCGGATCATTTCTTTCGCGACTTGTTTGCCGACGATGTGGCGGACGCGGTGGCCGCATTTATCCACAAGCCTTGAATTTGATCTTTGGTCGTGACGCTTTTTGGCCTTTATTGCCTGAGCAGGCTGCTCATCAGCAACCAGCGCCGTTAACCAGTGCGGCTGGTTTCCATTCCGTTAATCGCCGGGCCGCACCAGTTTAGAGCGCAATCCAGCTCGGCTGGCGGCAGCGATTGATGCAAGCCGAAAGGGGGTAACGAGGAATGTTGGGGCGTAGTCTCATAGGCGTTTGTGCACTTCCGCTATTTGCGGGCGTTGCTTTGGCCGAACCGCAGCCACTCTCGGGAGAAGCGCTGCGGACCGTATTGACCGGCAAGACCGTGGTGCTCAACACACCTGTCGGTGGCATTCCGATCGATTATCGCGACAACGGCACCATGATCGGCCGCGCGAAAGACCTGAGCATGTATGTCGGCGCCGAGCGCGATACCGGCCGGTGGTGGATCAAGTCCGACCAAGTCTGCCAGAAGTGGGAGGTGTGGCTCAGCGCCCGCGCCTATTGCTTCACCCTGCGCGTCGTGGGGCGGACAGTCCATTGGACCCGTAACGACGGCGAAGCCGGCACGGCATTGCTCAAGAACTGAGCTGTCTACCTCCACAGCCGCACGCGCGCGCCGTCTCAAGACGCACGCGGGTGCATCTCATCGATCGTCCATTCCAGCAGTCCGACCGCCACGGCGTCCAAGGCCGCATAGTCGTCGCCTTGGGCGGCACCGCGTTTCCACAGGGCATGCAGTTGCAGCAGGACAACGGCCAGTTTGAATAAGGCGAGCACGCGGAACACGGGATAATCGGACACGTCCGTCCCCGTCAGTCGGGCGTAGGTGGCCACCACCTCGGCGCGTGAGGCAAACCCCGGCGCCGCTGTCGGCAACTGGCGCAGCGCGTGCATCGCGGGGGGATCGCCCGCTTCCACCCAGTAGCTCAGCAGCGTCGCCAGATCGAACAGCGGATCGCCGCGTGTACCCATGTCCCAGTCGACGATGGCGCGTGGCTCGAGCGTCTCGGGGCTGAGGATCATGTTGTCGAGCTTGGGATCGGAGTGGAGCAGCACGGCAGCGCGTGCGCGCACCTGCTGCCCGCCCAGCCAGTCGCCGATCTCCGCGCACAGCCGCCGCGTCACCGGGGGCAGGTCCAGGCGGTCGGCACGACCGCGCCAGCCTCTGATGCCCCGCTCGACGAACCCCTCGGGCTTGCCCAAATCTTCGAGGCCAACGGCTGCCACATCGACCCCGTGAATAGCCACGAGTGCCTCGATCATCATCTGTCCTGTCCGGGTCGCCACATCGGGCCGTCCATCGAAGCGGCTGCGGTCATCGCCTTTGATGACGAGGCCGGGACGATATTCGATGAGCTGAAACGGCACCCCGATGACGTCGCGATCCTCACACAGGTGCAGGCTCTCGGGAGCCAGCGGCAGCGCCCTCCACAGCCGCGACAGGATGCGATGCTCGCGCGCCATGTCGTGGGCGCCGGGTGGCAGATCGCCGTCCGGGGGACGGCGCAGCACGAGGCGGCGCCCCCCCGCCGTCAGCCGATAATTGACGTTCGCCATGCCGGTGCCGAACTGCAGGATCGGCTCGCCCGCCTCCCAAGGCAGGCCGATCCGCGCCAGATACGCCCCCAGCCGCGCCGCATCGATGGGCACGCTGTCTCCAGAGGCGCGAAAGACGTGGGCATCGGCGGTGGGGTTGGACGGCGTCATCGAGGGGACCCGCTGGTTTCATCGTCATCGCCCGAGCTTACCGCCGTCTGGCGGTCGTGGCCAACGGGATGAGGTCGTCATCGCACGTGCTCATCGGATTAGCACCGATCGGATCAGCGACACGATCGGATCAGCACCGATTGCGCGAATTGGCCCAGCAGGTCAGTATGGTGCCATGACGTGCCGACGGACGGGCGCCCGGGCGCCGGTCGCCAGTTCAGGAAGGGATGCTGACCCATGGAGCAGGAACGCGCACGGCGAGGCCCACGCTACAAACATATGCTCAATGATGAGACACCCTACGAGACGATCACGGTCGACAAGTTGACGCCCATCATCGGCGCGGAAATCGGTGGCATCGATCTCACCACCCCCTTGTCCAACCGGCAGCAGGACGAGCTGCATCGCGCGCTCGCCGAAAACCTCGTCATCTTTTTCCGCGACCAGCCGTTGTCACCGCAACAACACATGAGTTTTGCGCGCCTGTTCGGCGATCTGCACATTCATCCCGCGGCTCCCCACGTCGAGGGGCATCCCGAACTCCTGCGCATTTACGCCGACAAGGACAGCCCGCGCGCCAACGGCGAGAACTGGCATTCGGACGTGTCGTGCGACGAGGAGCCGCCCATGGGCTCGATCCTCCATATCCGGCAGTGCCCGCCCAAAGGCGGCGATACGTTGTTCGCCAACATGTATGCGGCCTACGAGGCGCTGTCGGACCGCATGAAGGGGTATCTCGACGGGCTCACAGCCATTCACGATGGCGAGCACGTCTATCGCGGCACCTATGCCAACTTCGGCATGGCCGACAAGCAAGTCTACCCGCGCGCGGAGCATCCCGTCGTGCGCACCCATCCGGTGACAGGGCGCAAACTGCTGTTCGTCAACAGCGGGTTCACGACGCGTATCGTCGGCATTCCGCGCGACGAGAGCGAGGCGATCCTCGCCTATCTCTACCAGCACTCCGCCAATCCGCTGTTCCAGTGCCGCTTCCGCTGGCAACCGGACTCGATCGCGTTCTGGGACAACCGCTGCGCAATGCACCGCGCCATGTGGGATTACTGGCCCCATACGCGGTCCGGCGCCCGCGCCACCGTCAAGGGTGATCGACCGGTGTGACTTGACAGGTGTCAGGCGGAGCAAACCGGCTGCGTCTTACCAGCCGTACGAGTAGTCCCGAACCCGACGGAAATCGTAATAGCCGCGGTCGGGCCACGCGTAGAGAACACTCGTGCGCGGTAGACTGTAGCGCGGCCCATAATAAATGGTGTGCCCGTGGTGGTGGGAGTGATGCCGATGGCGATGCGCCACGGCCACGCTGGGCGCTCTGCGTTCGATGACACGTTTGGCGACCCGGGCTTGCCCGTCGGCCTGCGCGGTGGACATGTCCAATCCGAAGCCGACTGCCCCTGCAATCGCCCCTGCTACGAGCAGTGTCTTCATGTCAGCCTCCATCGTGAGCCGTCCTGCGCGGTCGAATCACCCACATGTCGCGCCATTGCCGATTACAAGATCGGGTAGAACAAAGACCAGAACGTATTCATCGAAACCGAACCGCCCAGGGCACACCCGACCATGCGCAGACCGACCGCCACGCCTGCCGGACTCGACCTCACGCAGCGCGACCTCTTCCGGGCCTGGACGCGCATTTCCGTGCGTTACAACGATCTCGACCCTCTGGGCCACGTCAACAATGCGGCCATGGCAATCTTTCTGGAGCAAGCGCGGTGCGAGCTGATCACGCCGCAGTTGAAGGTCGGCGGGCGGCCCTTCGACATGGTGATTGCCTCCACCACGCTGGAATACCTCGAGGAGTTGACATACCCCGGCGACGTCGAAGTCGGCACACTCGCCACGCGCATCGGCACCAAGTCGTTCGCCCTGTCGCACGGCTGCTTCCAGAACGGCCGCTGCGCCGGCACCGGCAGCGTCGTGATGGTCGTGTTCGATCTGCAGAAGCGGTCATCCGTGGCGCTTCCAGACGATGTGCGGCCACTGGTCGAGACGCTGTTGGTGGCCTCGATCTGAGCCCTGGGTCGCTGCCTCCCCGACGCATGGCAGAGTTGCGCTGACCTCTCCTGCCGTGACCACCCCCCATCCCCGGCTGAGACGAATGGTCGGCCAAAGTCAGTGCCTTGGCCTTGATCGGGGGTGAATGACGCTTGTCGCGACAACGGCCGCAATTTCAGTGTTTTCAGGAGACCTCCGTCTTTCAGTCGGGGAATCAGGACCCCTTGCGCGACTGGCCTCAACCGCTATGAAAGGCATCACACGCCGCGCACGATTGGCTTGCGCCGCGCCCAGACACTGCCTCCCGAGGACCTGGAGATGACCGACACCGCCGGCGCGTCGGCGCCCATTGAAACCGATTGCGTCATTATCGGCGCGGGGCCGGTCGGCCTTTTTGCCGTGTTCGAACTGGGCCTTCTGGATATCAAGGCGCACCTCGTCGATATCCTCGACAAGGTCGGCGGCCAGTGCGCGGAGCTGTATCCCGAAAAGCCGATCTACGACATTCCGGCCCTGCCCATCGTCACCGGCCAGGGGCTGACCGATGCACTCATGACCCAGATCGCCCCCTTTGGCGCCCACTTCCACCTGGGCGAGCGTATCGATGCGCTGTCGCGTCAGGCCGATGGTCGTTTTCGCTTGGCGACGGACGAGGGCAAAGTCTTCCTCACCAAAGTCGTCGTCATCGCGGCGGGGGGTGGATCGTTCACACCCAAGCGCCCGCCACTCCCCGGCATCGAGGCCTACGAAAGCCGCAGCGTCTTCTACGCCGTGCGCCGCATGGATGATTTCCGCGACCGTGACGTTCTGATTGTCGGCGGTGGCGACAGCGCGCTCGATTGGACACTCAACCTCGCCCCCATCGCCCGCTCGCTCACGCTCATGCACCGGCGCGACGAGTTCCGGGGCGCGCCCCACTCCGTGTCGCAAATGCGCGAACTGGTCGCCGATGGAACGGTTCGCCTGTTGATCGGCCAGATGACGGGATTGACCGGGTCCGATGGCGCCTTGGAAGCCGTGACCGTCAAATCAAAAGACGGCGACACGACCGTCGCCTGCAATCGCCTGTTGCCGTTTTTCGGCCTGACGATGAAGCTCGGACCCGTTGCCGACTGGGGGCTCAATCTCGAGGAAAATCTCATCCCCGTCGATACCGAACGCTTCCAGACCAGCGAACCTGGCATCTTCGCCGTCGGCGATATCAACACGTATCCGGGGAAACTGAAGCTGA
>JANOHP010000221.1:0-3910 GCA_031406575.1 Hyphomicrobiales bacterium | reverse complement strand
ATGACGCCGGGCGCCGTCACATCGAGATTGAAGCCGGCGGGCAGGACGACTTCGAGACCCCAGGACTCCCCCGCATTCCAGCCCGAAGCCTTGAGATAGTTGGCGGTCGAGGCCAGGGCATCGGGCGCGGAGTTCCAGATGTCGCGGCGACCGTCCCCATCGAAATCGGCGGCATGCGCCATGTAGCTCGTCGGCATGAACTGGGTGTGGCCCATGGCGCCGGCCCACGAGCCAGTCATGCGCTCGGGCGCAATGTCGCCCCGTTGCAGGATGGTGAGCGTGGTCAACAACTCCGTGCGCCAGAACTGCGGGCGGCGCGGATCACTGACGGCCAGCGTCGCCAGCGAGCGAATGACCGAGCGGGTTCCCGGCGATGTGCCGAAGCTCGATTCGATCCCCCAAACGGCCACCACCACATGCCGGTCGACGCCATAGCGCTGCTCGATCGCCGCGAGGATGGGGGCGTGGGCCGCCAGTTGTTTGCGGCCGTTCTCGATACGCAGATCGGAGACGAGGCGGCCCATGTAGCCCCAGGGCGTCGCCACATGCTCGGGCTGATTGTCGAGAAGATCGGCAATTTCGGAATCAGGCTCGATGCCGGTGAAGACGCGATCCAGGATGTCCTTGGAGACGCCCAGTTTCATCGCTTCGGGTCGCAGGGCCGTCACGAGCGCCGTCAACTTCGAGCGCACATCTTCCGACACGGTGGGCCTCGTCTGGGTATTCAGACTGACGGGCTGAAACACACCCGCGTCCATCATCTCTTGCGCCGTGGCCAAGGGGGCGCTGCCGCACACCAGCACGAGAGCCAGAGAGCGCAGCGTCCAACGGTGCCAAGGGGCGACGGGTTCGAGCGTCGGCGTCATGAGCCTCGTTTTCATTTGCGCTGCCGCATGTGGGCGAGCAGACGGTCGGTCGGCCAACACTCTACGGAGAGCGCATGTCGGCGCTGGTACAGTCCGATTTGCCAGCGCGTGTTGGACCCTATCTTACCATCGACCTTGTCGATTGCGAATCCGGCCGTCTGGAGGCGGGATTGTATGTCCTCGATGTCGCGGGGGGCGAGCTGTTTGATGTCGCTCCACGGCGTGCGGAAATCGCCCCCGCCCGCGATCCGGTCCTCGAGGTGCCCGACAAACAGAGCATACAGATCCGACGTGTTGTAGGCGCGAATCACGATGAAGTTCTGCGTGACCAGAAATTGGGGGCCGAACGCGCCGCCGGGCGACATCAGGTAGGCGGACTGGGCGAGGTGCGCGGGCGGGAACGGCTTGCCGTCGCGGCGGGTGACGCCGGCTTTCGCCCACTCCGCCAGCGACCGGGCGTTGGCGGGGCCACCCTCCGCGCAGTCGATTTTGGCACCCAGGGCGACTTCGAAGCCCCACGGCAGGCCGAAGACCCACCCCTTCTGCTGGAGCTGTTTGGCCGCCGAGCCCAGCGCATCGGGAACCGAGCCGAACAGGTCGATCTTGCCATTGCCGTCGAGATCATGGCCCGAGGCGTAGAATTCCGACGGCATGAACTGCGTCAGACCCATGGCGCCGGCCCAGGACGATCGCATGGTCTGGGGCGTGAGGATGCCGTCCTCGAGGAGGCGCAGCGCGGTAATCAGTTCGGCGCGGAACAGATCCTTGCGGCGACCGGTCCAGGCCAGCGTCGCCAGCACGCGGATCGCATAGTGCGTCGGGCGGTAAGTGCCGTAAGCGGTTTCGCGCCCCCAGATGGCCAACACCGCGTGCCGGTCGACACGAAGCTGGCGCTCGACCTCATCAAGCGTTTTGGCGTGCTCGGCGGCGAGCGTGCGACCCTGAGCGGCCAACCGGGTGATCTGGTCGCGTGCGACGTAATGCTGAGGCGCGCGCGTGAACTCGGCTTGGCCGCCCACGCTCGACGCGTCTTTGCCGGGCAGGATCAAATCGGGAATGGTGGGGTCCGGCACGACGTTGCGAAAAGCGCGGTCGAAGGTGGTCCGCGAGACGCGCGCGGCCTGGGCATCGGGCCACAAGGATTCGACGAACGCGCGGAATTCGGGATTGGCGGCGGCGGGCGCGATTGAAACGAGCAGGGCCGCAAGGATTGCGGCGGCCAACCGCGTCGCGGTCGCGTTCCGCGATCTGTCGGCCCTCCTGGGAGCTGCGTGTCGCTTTCCGCTTGGTCTCAGCACGATCTGATCGCCTCGCGATGTGGCAGCGCGTTGTGCAACATCGACTCGCACAACCTCTCGCGTGACTAAAGAGCTTTCCGCGTAGGTCGGGTCAAGCGCAGCGCGACCCGACCGCGGTCGACCCAGAACCGTTGGGTCGCGCCCCCTCTGCTTCCCGGAGGTCGCGCGCGTGGCGCGGCCATCCGGGATCGCGTGGGGCAGGGGAGCGATGACAGCCCCAGCACGAGGCATCGGATAGTGGCAGCGGCGCAATTGAACTACTCTTGCCCTCGACGCGGTCCCGGCTCTCGCCTTCGCTCGGCCGGGAAACAGTGAGGTAGGGGAGGACGTCATTCCTGAGGTGCGCCAGATTAGCCGATACGCATACCGGTGCCGGACGGCCAAGCCACGGGTGCGACGTTGCGGGACAGTGGCGAATGGAGTTGTCCTGGATTGGATCTCAGCGTCGCACAAGCGCCGTTTGACGCGCGCCACAGCACCGTGCCAGCCTGCTGCTCGAGATCCAAACATGGGAGACGCGCATGGCCGGGTGCATGGACGGTAAGGTTTTGATCGTGACGGGTGCGGGACGGGGCATCGGCCGGGAGATGGCGCTGTTGGGGGCCAAGGAAGGCGCCAAGGTGGTCGTCAACGATCTGGGCGCGACCGTCGACGGCGAGGGGGCAGCGAGCCAGCAACCTGCCGAAGAAGTCGTCGAGTTGATCCGCAAAATGGGTGGTCAGGCGGTGGCCAACTTCGAGAGCGTGGCGGAGCCCAAGTCGGCCGAAAACATCGTCAAGGCGGCGATCGACAATTTCGGGCGCGTCGACGCGGTGATCAACAACGCCGGCATTCTGCGCGACCGCATCTTCCACCGCATGTCGTTCCAGGATTTCGACCAGGTGATCAAGGTGCACCTGTACGGGGCATTTCTGGTCAGCCGGGCGGCGGCGAACTACTTCAAAGAGCAGGAATCGGGCGCGTTCGTGCACTTTACGTCGACGTCGGGGCTCGTCGGCAACTTCGGGCAGGCGAACTATGCGGCCGCCAAGCTCGGCATCGTCGGGCTGTCGAAGGGTATCGCGCTCGACATGGCGCGCTTCAATGTTCGCTCCAACTGTGTGTCGCCATTCGCCTGGAGCCGCATGATCGGTACCATTCCGACTGACACGCCCGAGCAGGAAGCCCGCGTCGACAAGATCAAGAAGATGACGCCCGACAAGATCGCGCCGCTGGCGATCTTCCTGGTGTCGGATCTGGCGAAGGGCGTCACGGGCCAGATCATGGCGGCGCGCATGCACGAGCTGTTCTTGTTCAACCAGAACCGCCCGATCCGGTCCGTGCATTCGGCGGACGGCTGGACGCCGCAGAAAATCGCCGACATCGCGCTGCCGGCGATGAAAGGCTCGTTCACCCCCAACGAACGCTCGGCGGATGTGTTCTCGTGGGACCCGACGTGAGGGGGCGAGCGGAGAAATCGACTCGTTGGGTTAGCAGCCTGTCGGACTTCGGTTCCGGCAGACTGGGGCGGCAAAGATCGCATTTTTTCGATACGGATGCGCCTGGATTGATTGCTGAGCGCCTTGCTGGATCAAGTCGCCGGGTGGTGTTGTGTACGTGCCCGGCCTGTGGGCGCCTCCCAAAGGCTCGTGCGAGCGCTGCAAAGCGCATTTCTCTCCTCTTCATGCCGTCCTCGCAGTCGCCGTCAGGCGGTGCAGCCGCTTCATGTTGTAGGCGAGCGTCACCAGGCTCCATTCGAGCCGCACG
>JANOHP010000180.1:0-17105 GCA_031406575.1 Hyphomicrobiales bacterium | reverse complement strand
CTCGCTGCTGTCGGCCATTCCGCAGATCGGCGGCCGGCGGGTCACGGACACATTCACCCTCGAAGGGGAACCGGCGGACGCGAGCAACTTGCCGTCGGGGTGCCGCTTTCGCAGCCGGTGCCCGAAAGCCGCCGCCGTGTGCGCCGAACGCGACCCCATCCTCGAGCCGGTCGGCTCCACGCACCAGGCCGCGTGCCATTTCGCAGACACAGCGCAGGGAGGGGCCAATGCCTGAGCGGGCAGAACCGCACGATGGAGCGAGAATGGTTGCGGACAAGACACCAGTCGCTGGCGGCGTCAGCATCGGCATCGATATCGGTGGCACATTCACCGACGTCGTGTGCCTCACGGCGAGCGCCACACACATCCTGAAGCTACCCACGATCCGCGATGATCCGGGCCGCGCCGTGCTCGCGGCGCTCGACATGCTGCGCACGCGGTTCGCCATTGCGCCCGCGTCGTTCACGAGCTTCGCGCACGGCACGACGATTGCGACCAACGCCGTGCTCGAACGCAAAGGCGCCCGCGTCGGTCTCATCGCCACGAAAGGCTTTCGCGACATCCTGGAGATCGGCCGCCAGATCCGCCGTCAGATGTACGATCTGAATTTGAAGCCGGAAACGCCGGGCTGGCTCGCGCCGGGCGCGCGGCGCGTGGAAGTGAGCGAACGCATCGACGCGGCGGGACAGGTTCTCACGCCGCTCGATGCAGCCTCGGTGCAGGCCGCCATTGCCAAGCTCGCCGCCGAAAACGTGGAGTCGGTGGCGGTGGCGTTGTTGTTTTCCTTCCTGGCGCCGGAGCATGAGCGCCAGGTGCGCGCGGCGCTGGAAACGGCTCTACCCGGCGTTCCGGTGTCCATCTCGAGCGAGGTCGACCCTGTCTTCCGCGAGTATGAGCGCACTGTTGTCACAACCTTCGACGCCTACGTGAAGCCCGTGGTTGCGCGCTATCTGAACAACCTCGGCCGCAATCTCGAGACGGCCGGCGTCACCGCACCGCTGCAGATCATGCAATCGCGCGGCGGGCTGGCCAGCGGTGAGATCGCGCGGCAGCGTCCGGTTCGGTTGTTTCTTTCCGGGCCTGCGGCGGGTGCCATCGGCGGACAAGCCGCCGGTCGAGAGGCGGGGCTCGACAACCTCATCACGATCGATGTCGGCGGCACCTCCAGCGACATCGCCCTGATCGATCAAGGTCGGGTCCTCGTGAAAGCCGAGACCGAAATCGCCGGGTATCAGGTGCGCGTGCCGATGCTCGATGTCACGACGCTCGGCGCGGGCGGCGGGTCACTCGCCTGGATCGACAGCGGTGGCAGTCTGCGTGTCGGACCGCAGTCGGCGGGCGCCGATCCTGGACCCGCATGCTATGGCCGAGGTGGCCTCGAGCCGACCGTCACGGACGCCTCGGTCGTGCTCGGATTGCTCGATCCCGCATTCTTTGCCGGCGGCACCATGCAGCTCGATCCGGCCCTCGCGCTCAAGGCTATCGAGGAGCACGTCGCCCGACCGCTCGGGCTCAGCGTCGAAGCCGCAGCGCTCGGCATTCATCGGATCGCGAATGCCCACATGGCCGACGGTATTCGGCTGGTCTCGATCAATCGCGGCTACGATCCGCGCGAATTCGTGCTGGTGCCGCTCGGCGGCGCGGGCGGACTGCACGCGATACCGCTCGCCTTGGAGCTCAACATCACCCGTGTGCTGGTGCCGCGCTATCCCGGTGTCCTCGCCGCAGCGGGCCTGCTGGCGGCACCCATCGAGCACGAGGTGTCCGGCGCCTTCCTCACGCCGATCGTCGATGCCGACGTCGCCGATCTGGCCGAAGCACTCGCCGGGCTCGACCGACGTGCTCAATCCCTCATGCAGGCGGAGCGCGTCGGCGGGCTGCGCTCCGAACGCCTGACGCTCGCCGACGTGGGTTACTTGGGCCAGAGCCACTACATCGAGGTGGTGATCGATCTCGAGGCGGGCGATCCCCTCGGGACGCTGTATCGGGCCTTCGAGGCCGCGCACCTCCGGCTCAACGGCCACAAGACCGGCGCACCGGCGAAGATCGTCAATCTGCGCGTCGTGCATCGCGCTCATCGCCCACCGGTATCCGTCGGCGCCGAGCTGTCGGGCATCGCAGGCCGCTCGCTGAAAGGGCGCCGCTCGGTTCTTTTCCCGGGTGAAACGATCCGCGCCGACGCTATGCTGCACGATCGGGCGCTGCTGGCCGAAGGCGAGCGTCTGATTGGTCCGGCCATCATCGAGCAATCCGATTCGACGACGCTGTTGCCACTCGGCTGGTCTGCTGAACTCACCGGCGGCGCCGGCCTGCAGCTCACGAGGAGCCTGTCATGACGCAACCGACGATCACGCACCGCATCGACAGCGCGGGCGACCGCTTCGATCCGATTACGCGCGAGGTCATTCGGCACCGGCTCGACAAGATCGCCGAAGAAATGCAAGCGACGCTGCTCAAGTCCTCGTGCTCGCCGATCGTCAAAGAAGGCCTGGACGCCTCGGCCAGCCTGTTCACGTTGGACGGCACGACGCTCGCACAAGCCTGCGCCATTGCCATCCACTTGGGGACATTGATTCCCGCCGTCGCCGCCATCTGCGCCAAGTTCCCCGTCGACCAGATGGGCGAGGGCGATATCTACATTGTCAATGATCCCTATTGCGGCGGCACGCATCTGCCGGATTTCGCGGTGGTCATGCCGATCTTCGCCAACGGACGGCCGATTGCGCTGGCGGCCACGATGACCCATCACCAGGACGTCGGCGGCAAGACGGCTGGCTCGGTGCCGACGGATTCCACCGAGATCTTCCAGGAAGGCATCCGCATCCCGCCGGTCGTCTGGGCGCGGGCCGGTGTCTTCGACGAGACATTGACCGCCGTGCTGCGCCAGAACGTGCGTATTCCCGATATCTTCATCGGTGATCTGCACGCCCAAGTCGCCGCCTGCAAGATTGCTGCTGTGCGCGTGCGCGAAGCCGCGGAGAAGTTCGGCCACAACGCGCTGCTGGTATCCTTCGGTACACTGCTCGATCGCGCCGAGGCGATGACGCGGGCGGCGCTGCGGAAATTGACGCCCGGCACCTACCGCGCCGTCGACTATCTCGACAACGACGGCATCGACCTCGACAGGCGGATCCGCATCGAAGTGGCGGCGACGATCGCGGATGGCACGATTCATTTTGATCTGACCGGCTCCAGTCCTCAGGTCAAAGGGCCGATCAACTGTGTTCCCTCGGGAAGCTTGGCGGCGGCGTGCTTCGCAGTGCGCGCGATCACCAACCCCGAGATCGCCAACAACGGCGGCTGCTTCCGGCCGATCAGCCTGACGTTGCCGGAGGGCTCCATCGTCAATCCTCGTGAACCCGCGCCCGTCAACGCGCGCACCGCCACGATCAAGCGCATCACCAACACGATGCTGAAGGCGCTCGCTGGCGTGGCGCCCGAACGCGTACCGGCGCCCAATTCCGGCGAACTGCTCGTCATGGCGTGGGGTGGGCAGCGTCGCGACGGTCGCCCCTTCGTGACCGGCGAGTTGCTGGCGGGCGGCGCTGGGGCCGGCAACGGCTTCGACGGCGTCGATGCTATCGAGACGGACGCGACCAACTGCATGAACCTGCCGGTCGAAGCGATGGAGCTCGACGCACCGATCCGGGTGCGCCGCTGGGAGTTGGTAGCTGGCTCGGGCGGTGCGGGGCAATTCCTCGGCGGGCGCGGTCAGCTCAAAGAATACGAGGTGCTCGACGATGTCGCAGGCACCCTATCCTACTCGCATCGTGGCGAACGTCACTTCGTCGCCGCGGATGGATTGGCGGGTGGTCAGCCGGGCGGGTTGGCCCGCTCCTGGATTACGCGCGCCGACGGAACAGAAGAGGTCATCCCCTCGAAGACCGTGACACGTCTGGCGCCCGGCGATCGCGTTGTCATCACGACGGCCGGCGGCGGCGGCTACGGCCCACCCGAGGCGCGAACTCCCGACGAAATCCGCCGCGACATCGCTGATGGGAAGGTGGTTTCATAGAAGGTCTCCACCATCCTGTGAAACCGACGTGCACGCTTCACCCGCCCAGGTGCCATCTCCGGCTGCGCATCCAAAGCCACCAGGAAGCTTGATCTGCAAAGGCCACCCACCGCCCATCGGGCAGTGCTATTTATGCGTATACCCTCGCAATACGTTTTCCCCACCGCTGATTTCACATTGCTCGTTCAGTGGTAGAGGCGCAGCGGGGCATCGATCCGGACCATGTGTTCACTTACGAAGGCCATCCGATTACACGCATGTTGACCTCAGGCTGGTTGCGGGCACGCCACGCGGCGGTCCGGCACGTCCTCGAGCACACATTCGGTCGCCGACTTCGATCTGCCCGAGTGAGCTTCGAGGATCGCCAGGACCTACTGGGCCATCGGTCGGGGCGCATCACGGCGCACTACTCGGCAGCCGAGCTGTCTCGGCTGCTGGAGGCTGCCAACGGTGTCTGCGATGCAAACCAGGGCCAGCCCGAACTGCTGGTGATGCGTGGCGCCCTGCGAGGAGAGGCCCGCAAAATTCCCGCAACGACCAAACCGGTCTTGCGGGCAGTCAACTAAGTCTTTGAAATAAGTGGTGCCCAGGGACAGAATTGAACTGCCGACACTGCGATTTTCAGTCGCATGCTCTACCAACTGAGCTACCTGGGCGCCGAACTCGACGCGTTGTGCGGTGTCGAGCGGGCGTCTTTATAGGAAGCGGGTCCGGTGCTGTCCAGCCCGTTCGTCACGGTCCCGCCAAACGCCAGCAAAACGCCCGTCCGCCTCACATTTTTCCGCGCCGGCGCCAGGCGCTCATCTGGTCGGCGGAGGTGTGGCAGTGGACCACCACGGCGCGGTCGTTGATCGAGAAGGCCTCGGCGATCCCGGCCGTGACCTCCGATGGCTTGGAGATCGTGATGCCGACCGCGCCGAAGGATTTCGCCCACATGGCAAAATCGGGGTTCTGGAGCTGCGTCGCCAGCTTGTAGGGCCGGCCGGGATAACGCACCTCGTGGTGCATGCCGATCGTGCCGTACATCTTGTTGTCGGAGATGATGAGCTTTGGCGCCGCGCCATACATTATCGCCGTGGCGATCTCGTTGCCGGTCATCAGCGCGCCGCCGTCCCCAACGAAGGCGACGACCTGCTTGCCGGGCCGCCGCAAGGCGCCTGCCACCGCCATGGGCATCCCGGCGCCCATGGCGCCGACCACGGAGGCCAGGAACGCCTGGCCCGGCTTGAAGCCGATGTAGCGGTGGATGAAGCTCGAGAAGTTGCCAGCGTCCGATGTGATGATGGCGTCGGGCGCCAGATGCTTGCCGATCTCGATGCAGACTTGCGCGAAATTGATGCCGTCCGTCGTCGGCTCGAAATCCGGCGCCATCAGCGTGCGGTGGATGGCGTTGAGGCCGGACACCCAGCCCTTGCGCGTCTCCGCTCCCTTGGGCGCACCCTTGGCGAGCAGGCCGCGAATGACCGCCTGCGGATCGCTGACGATGCCCAATTCCGGGCGCCACACGCGACCGACTTCGTTGGGATCGGGCCAGACGTGGACGAGGGGCAGCTGCGGCTGCGGCGCGGCCGGGAACGTATAGGACTGGCTGACCGAATCCGTGAGGCGTTCGCCCAGCGCCACGATCAAGTCGGCCTTCTTCATTTCGTCGAGCAGCACCTTGGGGACACGAATGCCCATGTAGCCGCCGTAATTGGCATGGTTGGCGTCGAACAAGCACGGGCGGCGATGCGTCGGCGACACCGGCAGCATCCACTGCTCGGCGAGTGTGCGCAGCTCGTCCGTGACGCCCTCACCGATCAACGCGCCGCCGACCCAGATCAGGGGCCGCTCGGCCTTGGCTAGCATGTCGGCGAGCTTGTCGAGGTCTTCGGGGCGCGGACCCGGATAAACGCGCGGGCGCGGCTGGTCGACGGGAAAGTCCCCCGGTTCGTCGAAAATATCCTCAGGCAGCACCACCGCGACGGGACCCGGCGTGCCACTTTCAGCGAGATGGAAGGCGCGTGCAATCGCCTCCGACGCCATGACCGGCTCGTTGACCTCGATGACACCCTTGGTCACGTCGGCCAGAAGCTTCGTATAGTTCTGCTCCTGCAGCGCGAGGCGTCCGTAGTCCTTGCGCTCGACTTGCCCCACCAGAATGACCATCGGCGTCGCGTCGTGGAAGGCCGTATGCAACGCCACCATCGCATTCGACAACCCCGGCCCCCGCGAGACGACGGCCACGCCAGCGCGATCGCGCAAGCGGCCGTCGGCGACAGCCATGAACGCCGCGCCACCCTCGTGCCGACACACCGTCAACCGGATCGAGTTCATGTCCGAGATGGCGTCGGTCAGCCCCAAGTAGCTCCCACCCGGCACGCAGTAGACGAGATCGATGTCGTGAGCCTGGAGCGACTCTGCGATGAGGCGGGCGACAGTCTTGGGCATGGCGGGCGTGTCCTGGTTCGCTGACGAATGCCCGATCTAAGCAGGGATGCCGCGTTGAGCCAACAGCGGCGCAGCCGAGGATCAGAATTTGTACCCATAGCGCATGCCGATCGCGTCCAGGCCTTCGTTGAAATCCTGCGTGTAACCGTTGGAGATGTGCTCGAAATAGACGGAGACGCTGTTGTGACCATCCCAGCGCCAACCGAGTTCAGCGGGAAAATGGAAGAGCACGCGCGAGCCCAGCGCTTTGCGGATTGGATCGGTCGGGCCGACCGTGCCATCGTGAACGGCAGCGCCGACGCCCAAGGCGAAGAAGAGGCCGGAGGCCGTCTCGACCTCCCAGCGCGCGTCGATGTAGGCTTTCGACGTGCCGCCGATGAAATTGAAAGTGGCGCCGAGTGCGGGCCGCACGGTGCCACCGAGGAAGCGCACGTGCGGACTGAAGAGCACCTCGGCGTTGAGCACGGCTGTGGGCCGCTCCAGCCGGAAGCCGCTCCAGAGGTCGCCGGGATCGTGATAGAGGCCGCCGAGTTTGACCTCGTTGATCACACCTTGGGAGCCAGCCTGCGGCGGCAACGCGAGGACGACGCACGCGCTCAACAGCGCAAACAGCACGCGCAGCAGGAACGGGTTCTGTCGAATACGTGTCAAGGATCGCACCTTCCCGGCTATCGGCATCGCTTATCCCCTGCGTTGGGGCGTTTGGCAACTGCGGTGCAAACGACACCGCCGGCCACGCGGAGAACCGTGACCGGCGGGTGACAGTCGAGCCGATGGGCTTGCCGATTACTGCGCGCTGGAACCGGCGCCGATGACGTAGATGCTGATGAACAAGAACAGCCACACCACGTCGACGAAGTGCCAGTACCAGGCGGCGGCCTCGAAGCCGAAATGCTGCTTGGCGCTGAAGTGGCCTTTCATGGCGCGGAACAAGCAGACCGCCAGGAAGATGGTGCCGATGATGACGTGGGCGCCGTGGAAGCCGGTCGCCATGAAGAACGTGGCACCGTAGATGTGGCCACCGAACGTGAAGCCGGCATGCGCGTACTCGTACGCTTGGCAAACGGTAAAGAGGATGCCGAGAAGCACGGTCCACGCGAGCCCCTGGACGAGCCCCTTGCGATCGTCGTGGAGCAGGGCGTGGTGCGCCCAGGTCACCGTCGTGCCCGACAGCAAGAGGATCAGCGTGTTGACCAGCGGCAGCCCCCACGGATTGAAGGTGGCCTTGAACGCGCCATCGGCGGCGGGCTTGGGCGGCCACACGCCGCCGGTCAGCTCATTGCGCTGAACCATGCCGATGAGGTCACCGGTCTGGGTTATGACGCCGGTCGCCATGTCCTTGTACTGATGTGGCTCGACAGCTGCGGGAAAGAGTGAGGCGTCGAAGTAAGCCCAGAACCAGGCGACGAAGAACATCACCTCCGAGGCGATGAACATGATCATGCCGTAGCGCAGGTGCAGGCGCACGACCGGCGTGTGATCACCCGAGTGCGCCTCGTGGATCACGTCCCTCCACCACATGAACATGGTGAAGAGGACGCCGATGAAACCGAAGGCGAACAACCACGGCCCGCGCATTTTGAAGAGCACTTCCGTGCTCGAGCCAGACGTCCTCATCCAGACGATCGCCCCGACCGCCATGAGGAAGCCGAACAGCGACCCGACCACCGGCCAGGGGCTGGGGTTGACCAGATGATAATCGTGATGCTTCGCGTGACCGTCGGCCATTCCCGTCTCCTGTCCCTCGCATCGCATCGCGCAGAAGCGATCCGTAGTGCTCATCCAACGTGTGATCGCAGAAGCGATCACGAAATATCAACCCTCGTCACAACCCTCGGCTGGCGCCAGTGGTCGTCGTCTTCGCCGTGTCGACCAAACGGGGCGCGTCGACCGGGAAGAACGTATACGACAGCGTGATCAGCCCGATGTGCGCGCCATCGCGATCGGTCGCCATGGCCGGATCGACGAAGAAGCTCACGGGCATGTCGATCGATTGTCCCGGCTCGAGTCTCTGTTCCGTGAAGCAGAAGCACTCGAGCTTGTTGAAGAAGGCGCCCGCCTGATCCGGTGTGACGTTGAAGGTGGCGCTGCCGACGACGGCGCGATCCGACCTGTTGGTGGCGCGGTAGGTCGCCAACGCGCTTTCGCCCAGCCGCACGGTCATGGTCTGCTCGAGGGGTGCGAAATCCCACGACAACCCTGGACCGACGTTGCCATCGAAGCGCACAGTCACTGTGCGGTCGAGGATTTCGCTGGCGGGGCGAATGGCGCGTTGGGTGGTGCCGCCAAAGCCCGTCACTTGGCAGAACAAGCGATAGAGCGGCACGGACGCGTAGGCGAGGCTCAGCATGGAGGCGACCAGCACAACGCAAACGAGCGCGACGCGGCTGTTGCGCTTCTGCTGGTCTCGCGGTGCGGGCTTTGATGTCATGCGAACCATGGGCATTACATCGGCCTGTTCATGACGTTGCCGCCGAGGCGAACGATGGTTGCCGCGTAGAACATGACCACCAAGGCCGTGAGAATCAGCCCGATGGCAATGGAGCGCGTATGCCGACGCCGCGTCGCTTCGTCGAGGCGGGCGAGCGCGGCGCGGGTCGACACCACACCACCTGCCGCAAAAAGCAGACCGCCGACCATGATGGCGACCCAGAAGCGAAGTCCGATGGCGGTGAGCGCAGTACCCGCGGCAGCGCCCAAAGCACTGCCAATCAACCAGCCTCGATCCTGCCAACCGGTCAAGCTCGCGTCCTCCGCACTGACAACCGAGCTATCCATCATGTCTGCGCCCACGCGACGACACCCTCGCCAAGCAACACGGCGAACAGCGCGAACAGATAAAAGATCGAGAAACCGAACAGTTTTCTGCAGGCGCGATCGGAGGCCACGGTCTCGCGCTGCCGCCAGACGTTGACGGCGAGCCCCATGAACACCGCGCCGAGTACGGCCGACGTGACCCCGTAGGCGATGCCGCCCAGGCCGGTCAGCACCGGCGTCACCGCGAGCGGCACCAGCAATGCGCTGTAGATGACGATCTGGCGGCGTGTCTCGTCGAGGCCGGCGACGACCGGCAGCATGGGCACGCCGACGCGGGCGTAATCTTTGCAGCGATACATGGCCAGCGCCCAGAAGTGCGGCGGCGTCCACATGAAGATGATGAGGAACAGCAGCACGCTGTCGAGGCTGACAGAGCCGGTGACAGCCGCCCAGCCCACCATCGGCGGGAACGCGCCAGCAGCGCCACCAATGACGATGTTCTGGGGCGTGCGCCGCTTCAACCACATCGTGTAGACGACGATGTAGAAAGCGATCGTCAGCGCGAGCAGAGCGCCCGCGACCCAATTGATGATGACACCGAGCGTCATCACCGAACCGCCGCTGAGCACCATGCCGAAGACGAGCGCTTCGCCGGGCGTCACGCGGCCCGCAGGGATCGGACGGCCGGCCGTGCGCTCCATGTTGGCGTCGATGTCGGCATCCCACCACATGTTCAACGCGCCCGAAGCGCCCGCGCCAACTGCAATGGCCAGCAGAGCGATGACGGCGAGCACAGGATGCAGCGTGCCCGGCGCGACCACGATGCCGGTCAGCGCGGTGAACACGACCAGCGACATGACGCGCGGCTTCATGAGCGCCAGGTAATCACCGACATCGGCGCCGCCGGCACGCGCACCGGTCGTGTCGAGGTCGAAGCCTACTGCGCTCGTACTGGTCTGCGCCATGCGTGGTGCCAATCCAACCGTTCATCGGACGAAGCGCTTCTCAGTGCTTCGTCGGGTCTCCGCAGCCGGGCGTCGTGAAACCCGGTCTGCGGTTCAGTGGCGATCCTTCGCGTCCGGAACGATGCGCGGCAGCGTCTCGAACGAGTGGAACGCGGGCGGCGACGGCAGCGTCCACTCGAGCGTCGTTGCACCTTCGCCCCAGGGATTATCGGCGGCCTTTTCTTTGCGCACGAAGGCCAGAGCCACACCGAAGAAGAACAGCAGCGTCGCCAAGCCGGTGAGGTAAGAGCCGTAGGACGACACCATGTTCCAGCCCGCGAACGCATCGGGGTAATCGATGTAGCGGCGCGGCATGCCGGCAAGGCCGAGGAAGTGCTGCGGGAAGAACGTGACGTTGGCACCCACGAAGGTCATCCAGAAGTGAACCTGACCGATGCGCTCGTTCAACTGATAGCCCGACATCTTCGGGAACCAGTAGGTAAAGCCGCCGAAGATGGCGAACACGGCGCCCAGCGACAGCACGTAGTGGAAGTGGGCGACCACGTAATAGGTGTCGTGCAGCGCGCGGTCGACGCCGGCGTTGGCCAGCATGACGCCGGTCACACCACCGAGCGTGAAGAGGAAGATGAAGCCGAACGCCCACAGCATCGGCACGGTGAAGCGGATGGAGCCGCCCCACATCGTCGCGATCCAGGAGAAAATTTTCACGCCCGTGGGCACCGCGATGACCATCGTCGCGAAGATGAAGTAGGCCTGCGCCTGCACGCCCATGCCGGACGTGTACATGTGATGCGCCCAGACGACGAAGCCCACGACGCCGATCGCGACCATGGCGTAGGCCATGCCGAGATAGCCGAACACGGGCTTCTTCGAGAACGTCGAGACGATCTGGCTGATCATGCCGAAGCCCGGCAGGATGAGAATGTAGACCTCGGGGTGACCGAAGAACCAGAACAGATGCTGATACAGGATCGGATCACCGCCGCCCGAGGCCGTGAAGAACGTCGTGCCGAAGTTGCGGTCTGTCAGCAGCATCGTAATGGCGCCCGCGAGAACGGGCAGTGACAACAGCAGCAGGAACGCCGTCACCAGCACCGACCATACGAACAGCGGCATCTTGTGGATCGTCATGCCGGGCGCGCGCATGTTGAAGATGGTGGTGATGAAGTTGATCGCGCCCAGGATCGACGAGGCGCCCGCAAGATGCAGCGACAGAATGGCGAAATCCATCGCCGGGCCGGGATGACCCGTCGTCGACAGCGGCGCGTAGACCGTCCAGCCACCACCGACACCGCAGCCGGAGCGATCGCCGCCCATATCGCAAGGGCCTGCACCCGGCACGAACATGGAGATGACGAGCAGCGTGAAGGAAGCTGGCAGCAGCCAGAAGGAAATGTTGTTCATGCGCGGGAACGCCATGTCGGGCGCTCCGATCATCAGCGGCACGAACCAGTTGCCGAAGCCGCCGATCATGGCCGGCATCACCATGAAGAACACCATGATGAGGCCGTGCCCGGTCACGAACACGTTGTAGGCGTGCGAGCTGGCGAAATACTGTATGCCGGGCTCTGAGAGCTCCATGCGCATCATGATCGACAAGAACAGACCCACACACCCCGCCACCATGGCGAAGAGCAGGTACATCGTGCCGATGTCTTTATGATTGGTCGAGTAGAGCCAGCGGCCCATACTGTAAGCCGAAGGGGTATGATCGTCGTGGTGTTCGTGCGCCGTGCTGGCCATGCTCAGTCGCCTTCAGAGATCTTCGTCTCGATCGTGTTCGGTTCCAGCCTCGCCGTCCCGCGCGAACGCGGGTCAGCGCGCCAAACCACTCAACGTGTCGCCGGTTGAGTCGCCGGCGCGGCTGCGGTTTCGGTCGTCTTCGTCGGCTCGTCAGTGGCGGCAATCTTGCCGCCGGCATGCTCCACAGCCACCCTGTCGATGATGGCGCGGGCTTTGGCACGGTCACGAGCCTTCATGGCTGCCGCCCATTCCGCAAAGACCGGCTCTTTCACGACCCGAACGGCGATCGGCATGAACGCATGATCTTTGCCGCACAATTCCGAGCATTGTCCGTAGAACACGCCTTCTTTGTTGGCGCGGAACCATGTGGACGTCACGCGGCCGGGCACTGCGTCGACCTTCGAGCCGAACGAGGGAACGGTCCAGTTGTGAATCACGTCGTTGGCGGTGACGAGGACGTGCACGACCTTGTTGACCGGCACCACGACCTCGTTGTCGACCGCGAGCAGCCGCGGCGACGGGATGCCACGGGCGATCCGCGCGGCGCGGTCCTTGTCGTCCAACATGATCGACTTGAACGAGAAGCCGCCCTGATCGGGGTAGGCGTGGTCCCAATTCCACTGGTTGCCCGTCGCCTTGATCGTCAGGTCGGGCGGCGGGAACGAGTATTGCGCAAACAGCAGCCGGAACGACGGGATGGCGATGATCACCAAAATAACGATCGGTATGACGGTCCAGGCGACTTCGAGACCCGTGTGATGCGTCGTGCGTGACGGCGTCGGGTTGGCCTTCTCGTTGAATTTGACGACCAGCGCCACGAGCAACGCCAACACGAACAACGTGATGATGATGATGATGTAGTTGACGAAGTCGTGCAGCCAGTTGATGCGATCTGAAATGTCGGTGGCATGGCCCTGCATGCCCATTTGCCAGGGCGAAGGCTGGCCATTACCGGCTAGCACCACGGTCGCGCTCATCAAGGCCGCCGCGGCGAGGACTGCCCCGCGCGCCATCCAGCCGTGCACATTTTTCGCCATGCGTCCGCTTCCTGCCATGACCACGTCAGCCTAATCCCACCAAAAGGTCCGGTACCGTCGCCGCGTTCCTAGTCCCACCCCGCACCCCCGTCGAGGTGACACGGTGGCCTGGATATGGCGCCGCGATTGCCGATACGCTCGTTCCGTCCGATGCGCAACGAGAGAACGGACCGTCGTGTCCGTGACCCCCTCCTGCGCACCAGAAGTCAGGCCGGACATGAGCATGAGCGTTTGACCCCACTCAAGTCCAAGCGACTGCGGCATAATGCGCCAAACTGTCGCCGCTTCGGGCAACCAGTGGATAGGACCGTCAGCAGAGTCGCACTTTGGCCCGATTTGTCGGCAAAGCGTGGCGATGCGCGCCGACTGCGGCCGCGCTCAGCTGTTCCCGTCCCTTGCCTCTCGGCGCGCACCTCGCGCGCGTCGTCAAGGCCGTCCAACGAGGTCCGCCGTGACGCTCATCGCTCGACTGTGCTCGAGGCTTCGTCGGGAAGGGCTCGGTTTGCTCGTCCTCGCGAGCGCGCTCGTCCTGTGTGCAGCGCCGAGCCATCGGGCCTGGGCGCAGGCGCCGGACGGCACAGTCAAGGCGCAGCACGGCCACTGGCAGGTTGTCTGCAAGCAGCCTCCCGGTTCCAAGGCGGAGACGTGCGCACTGGTCCAGAGTGTGACGGCTGAGGATCGCAACAACGTCGGGCTGACCGTCTATTTCCAAAAATTTTCCAATGGCACCCGCGTATTGCGCGTGTTCGCGCCACTCGGCGTGCTGCTCCCCCCCGGCCTCGGCCTGAAGATCGACGATAAGGACGTCGGCAACGCGCCCTTCCTGCGGTGCCAGAATTTCGCCTGTTACGCGCAGGTCGTGGCGGAAGACAAGCTCGTCGAACAACTGCGCACGGGCAAGACGGCCGTCTTCATCATTTTCCAGTCGGAGGAAGCAGGAATCGGCATTCCGATCTCACTGGCTGGTTTCGACAAGGGACTGGCCGCACTGAATTGAAACCCTGAAATCCGCATGGGGTCCAAGGCGGTGTCGACTTCGTGGGGTTTTGTCTTCCCTCGACGTCATGCGCGCTCCGGTTTTCGCCATCATGTGGAGCTAGCGTTCGCGTCCCAGTAGCGTAGCGTGCTTGCGGAGTTCCGGTATGCAACCGGTGAGTTCTCTCGTCTGTCCCTCGGCGCCCGAAAACCGCATTGTGCGGCGGCGCCGACGTTTGCAGGCTTTCGCCCCACCGTATCGCCGGCCGATTTCGGTCCTCACCGCGTCCTCTACCGCGTTGGAGGATTTGGCCGACAGTTTCCCCGCCCTTCTTTTTGCGTTGGCGACAGGCTACGGCACCTCGCGGGTCCGCGCGGCCACGCTCGACGCCATCGAAGACGGCGCGGCACTCAAGGTTGCAAGTACTGCACTGGGTCTGCCGATGTGGATGCGCCGCGTGCCGACGCAAGCGTTGCTGTGCCACTTGCCCCCACTTCCCAACGATGTCGAGTTCCGCACCACAATGACCTCGCGGATGCCGTCCAATCCCTCGGAATGCGGCCTCTGGCTCGACCGCGTGTGTATGGCCCTGGAACTCGTGGGTCGCGACTTTGCGTTATGGGTCGCGCGCGAGCCGCGTATGTTGCCTCCGCTCACCAGCGACGAAGACCTGCAATGGATCATGGCGTGGGCCTGGGCGAGTTGCCATCCCGCGTCACCGGGGCACCGAATTTTGCGCACGGGGTGGTCGCCCGACATCGGCTGGAAAAAAGCGCGCGACGATATCGCCGTTTGGAAGAAGCGCATCGATCTCGTCGGCGCCTTGGCTGGCGAGCCACGCGATGCGTGGTTCGAAGATGCCACGGTGCAGGGACTGCAGATCGTGCACCTCCAGTCGGCGCAGGATTTCATCGCCGAAAGCATGGCAATGGACAACTGCCTCGACCAGTACGCCGCGCATCTGGCCTATGGGCGTGTGCGCATCTTCAGCGTGCGCCGCGACGGCCGTTCGATTGCCGATCTCGAGCTGACGCAGCGGGCCGACGAAGTGACGATGGCGTGCGTCTCGCAAATTCGCGGCCCCCGCAATCGGCGGGCTCCACCTGCTGTTTGGCAGGCCGTTCATGCCTGGCTCGGTGCTCAGCCATTCCGCGCGATCGCGATCTCACCGACGCCGACATCGGCCACGCGGGAAGCGCTGAAGGCCCTGTGGAAACCTTATGCGCACGCTCTGATCGCGGCAGGTTTGGCGCAGCGGATCGGCGCACCGGTGTTGGGACTGAAAGTGCGCTCACCACGATCGACGCCCGCCGTGCCGGTGATGGCCACCACCACTCCCCGCACGCCCAGGCGACCCCTCACCGTCGAAGGACTCTCAGCCGCCGGCGACCGCAGTTGATCCGGCCGCCGACCACCCTCTTCACTGCGCCGTGGACATGCGCGTCGCCACGATGCGCTGCACGTTGATCGCGGACCGGTCGATCAATTCGCCGACTTGCGGGCTGACCACGTTCTTCCAGTAGTCGGTCTCGTAGACGGCTTTGTAGAGCGCATCGCGCTGCTCTTCGCTCTCGAAGCGGCGCGTCCACACGTAGACGCTGTCGTCTGTCTCGCCGCGATAGCTTCCGGTGATCACCATGCCCTTGGAGACCTGGAAGGGAATAATCTCTCCCTCCATGATCTTCAGCCAGGCGTCCATCTTTCCGGGTTTGATCTTGTATTGACGCAGTTCATAGAAGGCCATGTCGCACTCCCCCTGTGTGGATGCTGGCTGGTGGGCACTATTGCCCGACCAAGCCTACGATGGATGCAACGCTGCCCGCAACGCCCGACCAGAAACCGTCCGACCGGAAACAGGACCCGCTTGCGCGGTAGCGCGCCGCCAGTGCACGATCGCCCGTGTTGCCCGCCCGCGTGGTAAAGGTCAGGCATCGCACGGTCGAATGGACGCCCCGACGTGGCTGCCCGACGGCCCTGCACATCTCACCCGCCCTGACGGCGGTCAACCGGAGGACTTCTCCATGCGTGTCGGCGTCTTTTATTTTCCCACGGACTACGGCATCACGCCAGGCGAGTTGGCCCGGTCCCTCGAAGATCGCGGGTTCGAGTCTCTGTTCGTGTGCGAGCACACGCACATCCCGCTGTCGCGCAAATCACCATTCCCCGGTGGGGGTGAATTACCCAAGCGCTATGCGCACACGCACGATCCGTTCGTGGCGTTGTCGTTTGCGGCCGCCGCCACAACGACGCTGCGGCTCGGCACGGGCATCTGCCTGATGGCGCAGCGCGACCCGATCGTCACCGCCAAGGTGATCGCGAGCCTCGACATGCTGTCGGGTGGTCGTTTCGAGCTGGGCGTCGGCGGCGGCTGGAATGTCGACGAGATGGAAAACCACGGCACGCGCTACGCGGACCGCTTCAAGATCGTGCGCGAGCGCCTGCTCGCCATGAAGGCGATGTGGACCGAGGAGGAAGCGCAGTTCCACGGCGAATTCGTGAACTTCGATCCCGTATGGAGCTATCCCAAGCCGGTCCAGAAACCCCACCCCCCGATATTGATGGGTGGCGAGACCGACCACACGCTGCGCCGCGTGGTGGAATATTGTGACGGATGGTTTCCGCGCGGTGGCCCAGCGTTCGATCCCAAGGAAGCCGTGGGGCGGCTACGGCAGATTGCCTCGACGGTGCGGCGCGATTTCGCCAGCTTGTCCATCACCGTGTTCCGGGCGCCCTCCGATGCCGCCAAACTGGCGGCCTATCGCGATGCGGGAATTGGCCGGGTTCTCCTGGAGATCCCCGACCTGTCGCGTGACGAAATCCTCCAACATATCGACACGATCGCGCCCCTCACGAAGGCATGAGCGTCGGGTCCGGTTCGCTGCGGCGGAAAAGTGCACTCTTGCGATGATTTTTTCAGACGGAAACGGTGAACCCGAGCGTTTAACCAGTGTCTGACCTGGGATCACGCACCGCCTGATTAAAAAGGAGAGTGACATGCGTTTTCTGAAATACCTCGCAGCTCCCGCTTTGGCATTATCGTTCGTCGGGTTGAGCCCGATGGCGATGGATACGGCTCGCGCGGCTCCAGCTGCCAGCGCATGACCAGTTGCTGATCCGCACTCTGCCAGCGCGCGGCCAGGCCTGCTGCCTGGGTCTGCGAGTCACGCACCTGAGTGCTGGTG
>JANOHP010000141.1:0-16328 GCA_031406575.1 Hyphomicrobiales bacterium | reverse complement strand
GACACGGGACGTGGCTGGGTAGTCAGGCACTTGTGTAGCAAGCCATTCCTGATACGCCGCCACCCAGTCCGCGGGTGGAACTTCGGGGCACAACGTTTCGCGATCCTCCGGTTTGTACAGGCGATCGTAAAAATGAAACGCTGCAGGACCGAGCCCGACTATTCTGTTGAACGAAAGGGGGTACTGAAGTTTAGCGTCATAGATATGAGCGATAACCCCTCCCCCAACGAAGCCGAGGCGGATTTTTAGGTGGATTTCCGCATAGCGATCGACAGGATCGAAGATGCCAAACGACAACGAATTGATTGCGTAGCTTACACGTAGGCTGCCCATGCCTCTCTCAAATGATACTGGCGAGAAGATCCATTTCTGCCGCGGCATTTCATACTCGCGATAATGGAACGAACCGATTGCGCGCATGACCGAATGCGCCGCCGCGATCCGCTCGTAAACCGTGTCTGCCGGCGGCGAAAGATCGGTGATGCGCGCTCGAATGGCGGCTTCCTGCGTCTCCTTACTGGTACCGAGCGTCGGCCACACGTTGGCGCTGCGCCGCTTAGCCTCTGCTAGCAATTCACGGTAGCGCGCATTCGATAGCGGCCCGAAAGTGCAGGTGTCTTGCTCCGCGTGGTCGTACACGACCAGTGGCACGAACCGCCATGCCGCGTAGAGTACGAGCAGAGTGGCCAACGGCCATCGACTCCGACGCCAAAGTCGCGCACGCAAGCCCGGTTGGCGATCGATCCGGCAGACAATTGCGGCCGCCCCAAAGCCGCTGAGCGCGCCGATACCCATCGGCATAGAGAGAAGCTCCCACAGCAGCCTCCCCTCCGCATCGTTCGCCTTCACCAGGAGAGGCACTATTGTCAAATATGAGAGTGGGATTACCGGCGGCAGAATCGCGACGACGACATACGGCCAGAGTTGCCTCGGGGTGGCGGTCGAAAAGGCTCGAACAATCAGAAATGGCACCAGCAGCACGATCGCGAGAAACAAGAACATCGCTCCGCAAATCACGACGAGCGTAACGCTCGTGGCCACCAGTTGAGGTGGGCGCAACAACCCAGTGCCCGCTTGAAAAGAGTAGATCGCGGTCATCATCACCGTGAAGACAACGGCCTCGATCGCGAGCATGAGCAGATAGCTGCGAAACTCTAACCTGTCCGGGGTCGATGCGATCATCATGCCGTGCAAAGCCTCCAGGCGACCGAGGTACGCTGCGGCGCCCGCGACAGCACGACGACCATGTCGCCGATCGACGCCGAAATCAGCTTCGACATCGCCGCGCCGACGTGGGTCCGGTCCAACCCCTTCAGCAATTCGGCGGCCTTTTCGGCGAGCCCAGCGTCGGGTGCTTCGGTCGTCGTCATGTAACCCCCGTAAAAAATCGTCGATCAAATCTCCGGTCTCAATTTTTCGTACGCAGTCCGGCGCTGTGGCCCGCCGCTCAAGTCTGCGGCGCCCCACCCTCCGCCACCGCCCCCATCTTGCGCAACAACTCCGGATCCACCTGCCGGGCCACGATGGGATGAATGCGGACTTCGCCCGTCGACTTCACAACCTGCTTGAAGTTCGCCAGCACGGCAGAGGCCATCTTCTGCGAGGGGGCGATGACGTCGAGCAGCCAGACCTTGTCGCCGCAGTTCCACTCCTCGGGCTTCAGGCGGATCGGGAACGCGCCGCCCTTGATCTGCTCGCGGATCTTGGCGTCCACCGCGTCCGACACCGTCGCCCAGAAGGCGATGCCGGCAAGGGGTGCATAGTTGGCAGCGTCGTTCTCGCTGGCGCTCATCTCGCTGGCGCCTTCCGACTCCCCTGCGGGGAGCCTGCCGGAAGGCGCGGCGGTGGCGATCGCCACGCGGTCGCGCATCAACGGCTCGAGCACCAAGGTCTGTAAATCCGCGATCGACTGATGCCGGTAGCGCGGCACGACGGAGAGCGCCAACACCACCTGCCCGACGGCCGCATGAATGCTGCGCCGCACCTCGGCGATCTGCGCTCCAGTCGGCCCCGTCCCCCCTCCGTTGCGGGGTTCGCGGTCACCATTCAGCGTGTTGTCCGGGGCTGTCGTTGCGGTTATCTTGCAATCCTTCTTGCTCAATTGGGTCAAAGTCTCGGTCTGCAACGTTATTGCTCGGCTCGATGCTCGGGGCATTTTAGTAAAGTGTCAACGTTTTATGGGAACTGCATGAAATGGAGCGATTTATTGGTTAAGGCGTGATCGGCTTATTGCGGTTTTGGGCGGGATGTGCACGCCACCACAAGCACGCTCCGCCCCCGTCGCGTCGCGGTCGCCATGCCTGCGCTGCCCGCGCCCGCACTCCTATGATTACTGGGCAAATCGCCCACAGGGGCAGCACCCTGCGACACAATCAGAGTTATGGATCATACCGATCCACTGCGTATTCTGGTGCAATCGTGTGTGTTCTGACGTGTGATCAGGAGTCCATCACAGTCACGGACAAGCACGACCTATGGCGGAATGTAGAGGAGAGGCATGTTCCGCGGCTCCATCCGGATCGAGCGCGCGGAAGACCTGCGCGGTCAGCCACTGCCCGCAGATCCGGCGATCCCGAGAAGCTGACGCTGCGGCCGCTCGACCCGATCGCGAGCCCGTGACGGGTTGGCCTGATGCTCGCAGGATCTTTGGAGCAGCGCGAGAACAACAACCGAGTCCCTGTTATTTCGCGGCGACGTCCCTGCACCCGAGATATTTGTCCCTGTTCAGGCGACAATAATTCCCTGTTCCGTCGAGTAGGGAATTTCGCGCCCAAGCTCCTGAAAACAAACGCGCTTATATCGCTATTTTTGTCGGTCTGCCGCCGAAACGAGGAAAATTCCCTGTACATCGGCCCTTATAAGGGAATTCCTCGCCGAGACGGGTTCGCTCTCGACTGGCCGCATGACCATGATTTGGGTCATCCAGCCAAGCTGAAATCGCGAAACAGGCAGGGCTATGCCTTTCGGTTGCCCTGCCTGCGGGTGTTGGTCGGCCCGTCCTGGCGATCAATTGAAATTGAGCTTCAATCCGGGTTCGGGCCACGGCATGGTGCCCAGGCGACCCGTGTCGGACAGCGTGATGTAGGCGGTGCGCATGTCGGGGCCACCGAAGCAGATGTTGGTGGGGTAGACGTCGGGCACTTCGATGCTGCGCACGATGTCGCCCTTGGGCGAAATCTCGGTGATGCGGCCGGTGTTCAGCGTGGCGACCGTGATGTTGCCGCTGGCCATGACCGCGAGGCTGTCGAAGCGGGCGTGGCCGCCCAGGCCGGCCATCATGCGGCCGCTGTGGGGTGCGAATTCGCCTTTGGGTTTGAGCTTGCCCGGGCCCTGCACCTCGAACGCCCACAGGCGCGCGCCTTCGGTGTCGGCGGCATAGAGCGTCTTGCCATCGGGGGAGAGGCCACAGCCGTTCGGACTCAGGATGGGATAGGCGATTTCCAAAATCTTGGAGCCGTCGGGCAGCGCGTAATACAGGCCCCCGTTGTCGCGATGACGGGGATAACGTTTGCCCAGATCCGTGAAGTAAAAGCCGCCTTCCGTGTCAAAGACGAGGTCATTTGGCGCCGACAATTTGTGGCCGTTTACGTCTTTGTAGAGGACCGTCGATGCGCCGGTTTTGGGATCGATGCGCTCGACCCAACCGAACTTGTAGTCGGGGTGCGGACCCAACCCCATCGAGTGGCCTTCGACGTAGCGACTACCGCCGTTGTTGCACAGATAGAAGAAGCCGTCGGGGCCTATGGCGAGGCCGTTGGGGCCGCCGCCGTTGTTGGAAAACACGCTGACGGTGCCGTCGGCCGCCACGCGCGTGCAGCGGCCATTGCGGATCTCGGTGAGCACCACCGATCCATCGGGGCATGCAACGGGTCCTTCCGGAAAGCCCAGTCCCGTCGCCAGAATTGTCACGTCTGCCATGGGCGTCGTCTCCTCTCGTGCCTCGTCGTTTTTTCGACCTGCGGCCGGCAATGGGCGGCTTCGGCGCGTAGATCATAAGATACAATTCATCGCGCGTAAGCCCGGCTTCTATGGTGACGGCGCTGGTGGGTAGAGCAGGGCGGGAATGCATCCCGTCGGGGTATCAGGCGGGAGGTGTTGCGATCTCCGCAATTTCCACGTCATTCCCGCCTTCGCGGGAATGACGTGGAGGTGAGGATGGTTGCGCAAAGAGAATGACCCTACAGACATGGCTGGCACCGTCGACATCAGGGCGGCTGGCGTGGCACATTCGGGGTTGGGGTCGGAAACCGAGGAAAATCGATCATGGCGGATCGACGTGAGGACCGATTGGAGCGTTTTCTGACGCTCACCACCGAAGCCATTGTGGCGCGTGTGGCGATGAACTCACCGGCTGAGCTCGCCATGCGCCGGGTGCGTGCGGCGATTGCTGCGCCCAAGCCCGGACGCGCGATGCCGTCGCCCGCGCCACCGCCGGTGTGTCAGCATTTGGCGCCAGCGATCACGGCCTTGGAACGTGGCGGTGGTGACCTCGCGGGGTTGGCCACTGCGCTTCGCACGCTCACGCCCCAGTTGGCGTGGCGTCCTCGACCCAGCCATGATCCTGTGTTCACGCGTGGCCATGCCAACTGCGCGATTCTGGGAGCAGATCCCGACGCGCTCGAGCAGCGTGACGACGTGCGTATCGGACTCAGTCTGGTCGCACCGAGCGTCACCTACCCAGACCACCATCATCCACCGGAGGAAGTCTACATCGTGCTCTCGCCGGGCGAGTGGCGGCAGAAGGCTGATCCCTGGCGTGCGCCCGGTGTCGGCGGCATCGTCTACAACCCACCCGATATCGTTCATGCAATGCGCGCGGGCGATGCGCCACTGCTGGCGATCTGGTGTCTGCCCGTGTGATCGCCTCAGCGCAGCGGGTCGGCGCCGGGGATGCCGAGCGCGAATTGGCCGTGGTTCTCGTAGGCGATATCGCTGACCATCAGATGCTGGGCGGCGACGTTGATGTCGCGCAGATGGCGTTGCAGGCAGTGCGATCCGTAGACGGCGGACCCGCCCGCATAGCGGAACGCCTGCGTCGTCACGTCGACGGCGACTTCGGTCGCGAACGCGGTGACGCTGCGCAGCTGCGCTTGCAAGTGGGGCGGGGGCACCTCGCCCGCGCAGGCGAACGCCCAGGCTTCAGTATAGATTTTCAGGACGAGTTCGCGCGCCGCGCGCAAGCGCAAATCGCTCAATCCGATGGCGCGCTGGAAGAAGGGGCGCGATTCCAGTGCGGTCGGCGACGGTGCAAAGCTGCGACGCTTCGAGCGGGCGAGCGCGATGACGGCATCGAGGGCGCCGCGCCCGACGCCGAGCGCAAACGCCGCATGCTCGTTGGCGACGAAGCCTGGATGCCCCAGACGATAGAGCGCCCCACCGCGTGCGGGCGGCGTGAGCAGCCGATTCCAACTGAAGGGAGCCGGCACGTGGACATTGGTGAGGGAGATATCGCAACTGCCGGTGCCTTTGAGGCCCGCGACATCGCGCCACGTGTCGTGGACCTCTGCCGCAGCAACCGGGACGACCATGAAGCGGGTTTCGGCGGACGCAGCGCCGTGGGGCTCGATGCGAGCGCCGACGGTGATCCACTGGGCATGGCGCACACCGCTGACGAAGGCCCATCGGCCGCTCACCCGATAGCCGCCCTCGACCGGGATGGCCTGACCGGGCGGAATGCTGACAATGGCGCCGCGCGGAATGCGACCGCCGGCAAACATCTGTGCGATTGCCGCGTCGGGGAGAAAGGCACCGGGCAGACCGATGCCGGTGCCGCCGATCATCAGGCACCATCCCGTCGACGGGTCGATGGCGCTGAGCGCTTCGATGACGTCGAACTGCGTCATCGGGTCGGCTTCGGCGCCGCCCAGCGCTGTGGGCAGCTTGAGGGTGAGCAGGCCCGTCGTGTCGAGCGCTTCGACGATGGCAGGGGGCAGCGTACCGCGCGCCTCGGCGTCGTCGGCGTGCGCCGTGACGATGTCGCGAATGCTCTCGACGGCGGCCAGAAGGGCCGTGCGGTTCTGCGCGGGATCGCTGGGAAAGCGGGATGGCATGCGTGGCGGACTCCCTCGGCCGGCGCGGCGCGCCGACGATGTGTTGGCGCGACATGTGATGGCGCGAATCTAGACCGGGCTCGGCTGCCGGGCTACCGTGAAGCACGCACACCGTGACGCTCACAGCGTCGGCGCGAATCCTAAGGACCACTCATCATGCTCAGTTTGAAAGACAAGATCGTGTTCATGTCCGGCGCGGGCTCGGTGGGGAATGATCCCGACGCCAAGGTGTGGGGCAACGGTAAGGCCACGGCCGTGCTGCTGGCGCGCCAGGGCGCCAAGGTCTACGGCGTCGACCTGCGCAAAGAAGCCGCCGACGTGACGAAGGCGATCATCGACGCGGAAGGCGGCACCTGTGTCACGCGCGCCGTCGATATGACCAAGGCGAAAGAGGTGGAAGCCGCCGTCGCCGATTGCGTGCAGCGGTTCGGTCGCATCGATATTCTGGTCAACAATGTCGGCGGCTCGGCGCCGGGCAATGCGGTGACGATGAGCGAGGAGGTGTGGGACACCCAGATCGCGCACAACCTCAAGACCGCGTTCCTAGGCTGCAAGTACGTGATCCCCGTCATGGAGAAGAACGGCAAGGGCGCGATCGTCAATCTGGCGTCGGTGGCCGGTCTGCGCATGTCGGCCGATCGGGCCCACATCGCCTATTCGACGACGAAGCTGGGCATTTTCGCGTTCTCGAAATCGACGGCGATCAGCTATGCGAAGAAGGGCATTCGCTGCAACACCGTGGTGCCGGGCCTGATGCATACGGCGCTCGTCGAGCATCGATTGGCGAAGACCATTGCAGCCAATGACCTGCAAGCGCTGATCGACAAGCGCAATGCGAGTTGCCCGACGGGGAAAATGGGTGATGCCTGGGACATCGCGCACGCCGTGCTGTTCCTGGTCTCGGACGAGGCGCGCTACGTCACCGGCACGGAGATCATCGTCGATGGCGGGCTGACGGCGACGGCCGGCACGGGGTGATCGCACCGGCGCGAGATCAACCCAGGTCGCGCCGAATGTTCATGTGATAGGAGAAGCGATCTGCGGGGTGCACGTTGATCGACAGCTCGATCAGGCGGCGGCCGGTCGCGTAGTAGCGCCGCATGAAACGCAGCGCTGGTGATCCGATCGGCGCCTGTAGTCGGGTCGCCTGCTCGGCATCGAGGACGATCGCGTCGATCTGCTGTTCGACTTCGACAATGGTCTCGCCGAACTGCTGTTCGATCAGCGACCAGAACGCCGTGCGCAGGGTGCTGGTGTCTTTCGCCAGATCCCGATAGGCGGCGTCGAGATAGACTTCCGTCAGGCAGATCGGGGGCTCGCGATCACGCGTCACGCCGCGCCGTAGGCCAACGATGCGGATCCATTCCTTGCGCGGCCGGCAGCCCAGCAGATCCGCGATCGCCCCGCGCGCCTCGATGGCTTGGCTCTCGACGAGATCGAGCCGAGTTTCGTGAGCGTACTGGAGCAGCGCCGACAGCGATTGCAGCGACTGCGAGTAGCGCGGTTCGGTGCCCTGGGATTCGACGCGCGTGCCGACGCCCTTGCGGGCCGAGACGAGGCCTTGTTGGCGCAAATGCTGGATGGCGTGGCGAACGGTGTAGCGCGAGACGCCGAACGCGGAGCCGAGCTCCGCTTCCGTCGGCAGCAATGCGCCAACAGCGTAATCGCCGGCGGCAATCCGCTCGGCCAGCGTTTGGGCGAGTTGAACATAAAGAGGCTGCGTGCTGTCGCTGTGTGCGCGCTGAAGCGTTCGTGTCATCGTGCTGACCGCCCACGGTTGAGAATGGTTCCCGCAGCCGACGTGGGGCCAGTGATCATCGATATCCCTTTCGTCATTCACCAAGACTTGGGCTGCGCCAGCAGCCTCGCGGGTGGACGATATTTGTCCGGACATCGTACAGCAACGACGCGGTGACGGCAAAATCCGGTTCGCATCGACGGCGGCGGACCCCGTGAATTCAGCCGTTTCTGTGCATTCGATCGCCGTCACCGGGAAATAATGCGCAGGTTTCACCATTGCGCTTGTGGAACGCGACAAGAGCGCCTATGTAGGGCTTTCGACTTTGGCCGGACGACAGGGCTGCTTCGCCTCGCGGATGCGGGCAAACGTTCAGAAAATCCCCAAAAATCGAGAATAATGATCGATGTGTGCACGTCCCGTGTGCGCAGAGATCCGTCTACCATCTGAAGAGCAAAGGAACACCCTTATGACTAAGGGCACGGTCAAGTTTTACAATGAGCAAAAGGGCTTCGGCTTCATTGCACCCGACAACGGCGGCAAGGACGTTTTCGTCCACGCGACCGCTCTCGAGCGCGCTGGCATGCGCAGCCTCGTCGAAGGCCAAAAGGTCGCTTTCGACACGCAGGAAGATCGCCGCACCGGCAAAATGGCAGTTGCCAACATCCAGGAAGCGTAAGCTTCTCGGACGTGCCGGAGCGTAACGGCTCCATCCAGCGCCGCCCTCATCGAGGGCGGCGTTTTGCGTTTACGAGAGAGCAGTGCGCGTGCAGCCCGAAGCCTCCACGAAGACCCAAGAGTTCTGCCGCGCGTGTGGCGCGTGCTGCGCCTACAGCGCCACGTGGCCGCGATTTTCCACCGAGTCCGATGCCGAACTCGATCGCATTCCAGCCAACCTCGTGGCGGCCAACCAATCGGGCATGCGGTGTGTCGGGGCGCGGTGTGCCGCACTCGAGGGCACCGTCGGCGTCGCCGCCTCGTGCACGATTTACGAGATCCGTCCTGTCGTCTGCCGGGCGTGCGTCATGGGCGACGACGAGTGCCAGACCGCGCGTGCCGCCTACGGCCTCGCGCCCGTCGACATCATCGTTCCCTGAGATCGAACAGCTATCTTGTGGGATCGACGTTGACGCTCTGGGCCATCCGCACCACTTCCGTCATGAGCCAGTCGCAGAACAGGGCTACTTTCGGGCGCTGCTCGCGACCCGCAGGACAGACGATCTGGAACGTGCGTTCGGCGGTGAGCGTCAGTTCGAACGGCGCGACGAGGCGGCCCGAGCGCAGGTCGTCATGGGCGAGTTCGCGCTGGGCCAACAGAACGCCGGCCCCCTCGCCCGCGGCTTCCAGCGCATGATCGGGACTATTGAACCGCAGTCCCCGCCCCAGGTCGATGCCGACGACGCCAGCGGCCGCCAACCAATCCGTCCACGTCGGCACGCCCGGCAAAGCGCCCAGCATGTCGTCATGAATCAGAGGCAGACGCCGTAAGTCCTCCGGCGTCGTAACGCCGCCGTGCTCGACCAGCAGACGCGGGCTCGCCACGGGGAACACATGGATATCCATCAATTTGCGCGACCACAGGCCCGGCGTTGACCCGCGCATATTGCGAATGGCCACATCGACGCCATCCGAGCCGAAGTTGGCCAGCTCCTTGGATGCCGAAATGCGCGTGTCGATCTCGGGATTGGCGATCAGGAACCGATAAAGGCGGGGCGCCAGCCACTTGGCGGTGAAGCCGGGTGGGGCGCTGACCACGAGGATGCGCTCGGAGATGTCGCGGTCCAACAGGTCGACGGATTGGCGCAGTTGCAGGAAGGCGGCGTGCAGGCCTGGATAAAGCGCTGCGCCCGCCTCCGTCAGCGCGATGGCACGCGTGCGACGCTCGAACAGTTGTCGGCCCAAGAACTCTTCCAGGCCCCGCACCTGATGGCTGAGGGCGGCCGGGGTAACGGCCAGCTCGCCAGCAGCACGCGAAAAACTCATGTGTCGGGCGGTCGCCTCGAAGGCGCGCAGGGCGTTGAGGGGAGGGAGCGGGCGCGCCATGGAAAGATGAGCTTTTCTAATACATCGGATGCGGAATGATCGTTTGTTTCGAGGCTCGACGCAACGCATATTCCGGTCAAGCAGACAGTCATGAGCACCAAAAGACTTTACAAAATGACCGAGATGGTCAATAGCCAAGGAGACGACCGATGCACCCCACCTCACAAGAATTCTATGGTGTCGACCACCAAGAGGTCCAGCGCGCGATTGCTCGGGCGCACCGCGAGCGCAGCGAATATGTGGTGGCTTTCCTCAAGCGTCTGTTTGGGCGGGGAGACAATGCCGCAGCGCGGGGTCATTCCGTGACGCAGCGGCCAACGGCTGGTTCTCCCTGCTGAGTGGCTCCCGCACACGGCAGAGACAGACGGGATCGACTTGAGTGTCGGTCCCGTTTTTGTGGGGGTGTGCGACGCGTGCCGCACATCGGGCCGAAAATTCTGTGTTTCCTGAGATCATCGTCTTGCAGCCGGGGAATTCGGACGGACAGGCCGCATGGACACCCCCGGCTCGAGCCCCTATCAGGGCGCCATGATCCGGCGGCTCTACGATTGGATGATGGCGCTTGCGCGGGGCCCCCGGGCGCCGCTGGCGCTCGCGATCGTGTCCTTCGCGGAAAGCTCCTTCTTCCCCATCCCGCCCGACATCATGTTGATTCCGATGGTGCTCGCAAACCGGGCGAAGGCCTGGTTTTTTGCGGCGTTGGCGACCGTGACGTCGGTGATCGGTGGCATCGCGGGCTATGCCATCGGCTTCTTTCTCTTGGAGAGCGTCGGCAAGCCGATTCTGGCGTTTTACGGCAAGGCAGATACGCTGGCGCCGCTCCAGGCGCTGTTTCAGGATTACGGCGTGCAAATCCTGCTCATCAAGGGCATGACGCCGATCCCCTACAAGGTGCTGACCATCTCGGCGGGCGTCGCACAGATGAACCTCATGCCGTTCATTCTGGCCAGTATCGGGGCGCGCGCGATGCGCTTTTTCCTGGTCGCTGGCCTACTCTATTGGTTCGGTGCACCAATCCAGGCGTTCATCGAACGGCGGTTGATGCTGGTTACGTCCGTCGCCGCCGCCTTGCTGATCAGTGGCTTCATCGCTATCAAGTTTTTGTTCTGAAACGACACCTCGAGCGTTCGGTGCCGCATGATCCTGCGTGGCAGGGAGCATACCGTCGAGACGGCCTATCGCACGGGCGCTGCGGCGTTGTTGGTGGCCATCGGCAGCATTGTGGCGGCGCTGGCCTTCGAGCATTTGGGTGGCATGGTGCCCTGCCCGCTCTGCCTCATGCAGCGGTGGGCTTATTATGTGGGCATCCCGGTGTTGTTCGTTGCTCTCGTGCTGGTCACTGCGGAGTGGCCATTGGCGGCAAAGATTTTGTTTTACGCCGTCGCGCTGGCGTTTCTGGCGAATGCGGGTCTGGGCATCTATCACGCCGGGGCTGAATGGCAGTTCTGGCCGGGGCCTGACACCTGCGCAGGCTCCGGAACGGTACCGGGATCCACCGGTGACATGCTGAAAAACCTGCAAAATCCCGTTTCTGTGGTGCGCTGTGATCAAGCGGCGGGGCGTTTGTTCGGCTTGTCCTTCGCCGGCTGGAACGTGGTGGCGTCGCTCGCCATTGCGCTGGCCACCATGCACGCCGCCCGACAGGCGGTGGCGCGCTGAGCGCAAAGTTATCCACAGATTACTCACGATCGACGCGCACGGCCATCGACGGCCGAAAAGCCCCGTGATTCTCGGGCGGCAAGGCAATGTGAATGCCTGTCAATCGAATATCCTCAAAACGTCCGAAATTCCGTCGTGGTGTCGTCACAATGCAACGGCTTATTGGCTCTCGTACGCAGAACACGAAGTGAACATCGAGTCGGTGAGTAACGTGAGGGCAGCGTCAATGGTGCGGAACGAGCAGAGCCCTCTCGAGTTGAGTTCAACACAGTCGAGACCGCGTTCGAAGTTCGCGTTTGGTGGCGTTTTCGCGTCTCAGTCGTGCGTCCCGACCCGCTCACCTCGGTCGGTTTTGTTCTGGTTTTGCGTTCCGGCTGCCAGCGTATCGGTCCCGTGTCGCAGTGCCGTTGCGTCGCCCCCTGTAGCGTCTCTGTTGCGTCCTGTTGTGTCCCAGTTGCGTGGCGTTGCATCGCGTTTGCCGAACTCTTCCTCCGACACACCAAAGAGCGGACTTCTCGCCTCTCTGCGGACAGCCAAACAAGCCGCCGTTGAACGAGTGTTGTCGCGTGCACGACAGCGGCTGAGCCGGCTCTCTCCGAGTGGTCGAGAACCTGCTGCGGTGACAACGGACCTCCCTCGTTTTGCGTGTGGTCCGTCGTCGGTCGAAGGCTCGGTAGCGCCGCGTCTTGCGGGTGCGCCTTCGCGCCAACCCCGCGTGTTGAATTGAAAGGGACCGTCATGACGACCCGATGCACGACGACCGAGCCCGACACGCCCACCCTCGTCGCCTGGCGCCCTTTGAGTGATGTGCTGCGTTGCGTTCTCGATGGGATCGCCGTGCGTATCGAGCCGTCGAGCGTGAAATAATCCGCCACCCGCGAGAGATCGATACCATTCCCGAGCCTCGGGATGGATCGCTCTGGCCAGTCGACCGCACCATCGGAAGGGCGTCGCGCCCTTCCCACAAGACGGCAAGCATCTCGAGCCTGTGACCCCCGCGGTCACGCCGAGGCACCGCAGTTCACAGTTTCGCGTCGCGTTGCCACCTGTGCTCGGGATGCTTGCCTGCGAGTTTGTCCATCATCCGTGTCGAACGACATCATGAGCGAGCTTCCCATGCATACCCAGATGCCCACCCAAATCCTATCCCGCCAGCCCATCCGCACGACGGCGGCGCCGCGCGCCATTCAAACGATGGACGCCCATGAGGCGAGCCCTGGCCATATCAATCCCATCGAGTGGCATCAGTCGATGGGGCTGGCGCGCCAAGCCTGCGCGCGCATTTTCCGCGACGGCGGCACGCCAAGCGATGCGCTGGCCGCGTTCGGCGTCGCGCCGGGCGGCGATGTCGATTGGAGCCGGGCCGTCGACATCATCGCCGAAGCGCTGTCGACACCCGCTCTGCGCCGCGCCGCGTAAGTGCTGCTTACTCTTTTTCGCGCTTGGCGTTGAGGATCTCGACCATCCGGCGATCGACGTATTCGCCGGTGCGGGTTTTGATCTGCTCGAGCTGGTCGGCGAAAAAGTGGTTGGCGCCCTCGATGATCTGGTGCTCGATCTTGATGCCCTTCTGCGTCTTGGTCTTGACCGAGAGTTCGGCGACGGAGGGACTGGGCACAACCTTGTCCTTTTCGCCACTGATCAGCAGGCCCGACGACGGGCACGGCGCCAGGAACGTGTAGTCGTAAAGGTTCGCCGGCGGCGCCACGCAGATGAAGCCGTCGATCTCGGGACGGCGCATCAGCAGCTGCATCGAGATCCAGGTGCCGAACGAGACGCCCGCAATCCAGCACGAGCGCGCGTCGGGGTTCTGCAATTGCAGCCAGTCGAGCGCGGACGCCGCATCGGCGAGCTCGCCGGGGCCGTTGTCGAAATAGCCTTGGCTGCGACCGACGCCGCGGAAGTTGAAGCGCAGCACGGAAAAGCCGCGCTCCGTGAACGCGTAGTAGAGATTGTAGACGATCGGGTTGTTCATCGTGCCGCCGAACTGGGGGTGCGGATGCAGGATGAGGGCGATGGGACTGTCGATCCGACCCGCGTGGTGATAGCGCGCTTCGAGGCGGCCGGATGGTCCGTTGAGAATGATCTCGGGCATAGGCGGGAACGCTCCGGCTCCGGGTTGGTCGGCGTGACGATCGCGTCGGCGTGCCGTGGGTGATCCACGCTCGTGCCGAGCGTCGTGTGTCATCGGTTTATACTTGACTCAGCCGCTCGGAATTTCCATATAACGATCGAGTTCGACGGCTCTGAGGTCCAAATCACCGCCGCTGCCGTTGGGGCTGCGGTCGTGACGCCTCACAGGCCGAGGGCCCCGCTTCTTAGCACGCTTACCGGCAGGCGACGCAAGGACAAAGGCGCTGCGCGGTTCGTGGAGTGGTTCCACGGGTTCCCGCAGGTCAGCCGTTCATATCGGAGAGGCCAGCGTGGATCTCAATACGAAAGGCCGCTACGCCGTCATGGCGATGGCCGATCTGGCCAAGCACGCGCGGCTCGACTCGGTGCCGCTGTCGGCAGTGGCCGAGCGCCAGCATATTTCTCTGGCCTATCTGGAGCAGATCTTTCTGCGCTTGCGGCGCGCGGGTCTGGTGGAAAGCGCGCGTGGACGCACGGGCGGCTATCGCCTCGGCCGGCCGGCCGACGAGATCACCGTCGCCCAAGTCATGGCCGCCGTCGAAGAAGAGGTGCGCATGACGCGCTGCACCGGTGAGCACGCGGCACCGTGTCTGGGCAACGAGCGGTGCTTGACGCATGGGCTGTGGGATGCGCTGGGCGATGAAATCGGCGCGTTCCTGTCGCATGTGACGCTGCACGATGTGCTGGAGGGGATTCCCGCCAGCGTTCGTCGCGTGGGCGCCCCCATTGCCCGATCCGGGCGGGAGATTGCTGCGGAATGACGAGGCGGCGGACATATCTCGATTGGAACGCGACTGCACCGCTGCGTCCGACCGCGCGGGCGGCAATGCTCGCGGCACTCGATCTCGCCGGCAATCCGTCGTCGGTGCACACGGAAGGCCGTGCGGCGCGACGACTGATTGAAGATGCGCGCGAACAGGTGGCCGCGCTCGTCGGCGCATCGCCGCGCAGCGTTTATTTCACCAGCGGTGCCACGGAAGCCAATGCCTGGGTACACGGCCAGTCGTGGAAAACGATTGTTTTCTCGCGTCTCGAGCATGTGTCCGTGTTGGCCTCCATCGACGCGAGCGACGCCGATCGGCGCGAGGTCGCCGCGACGCGCGACGGCACGCTCGACCTCGACGCTCTTGTCGCGACCCTGTCGGGTGCGGCACACGCGTTGGCTGAGGCACCCGGTCGCGCGTTGCTGACGTTGCAAGCAGCCAACAACGAGACAGGGGTCGTCCAGCCTGTGGTGGCGGCAATCGACATAGCCAAAGCCCACGGAATTCGGGTTGCCAGTGACGCGGTGCAGATGGCGGGCCGCGCCCGGCTCGACTTCGACGGTTCGGGCCTCGATTACATGACGATTTCGGCGCACAAGTTCGGAGGTCCCAAAGGCATCGGTGCCGTGATTGCGCGTCCAGACGCACCACTCGCACCCCTGATGATCGGCGGCGGCCAGGAGCGGCGCCAACGCGCCGGCACTGAGAATGTGGCGGCGATCGCGGGATTCGGAGCTGCTGCCGAGGCGGCGGCGCGCGATCTGGGCGCGAATGCCGCTGTCAGTGCTCTGCGCGACCGCCTCGAGACCAGTGTGCGTGCGCGTGCGCCCAACACGGTGATCATCGCACAGAATGCCCCGCGTCTGCCGAATACCACATGCCTCGCCCTTCCGGGACGCGCGGCCGAAACGCTGGTGGCCGCCTTCGATCTGGCGGGTGTCGCGGTGAGTGCGGGCTCTGCCTGTTCATCGGGCAAGGTGGCCGCGAGCCATGTGCTCAGCGCCATGGGCCTCGAAGCGGGGCTCGTGCGGGGTTCGATCCGCATCAGCCTGGGCGCCACGACGACGACCGACGACATCGCCGCGTTCCTCGCGGCCTTCGACGACATTACGGCTCGCATCGCGCACGCGGCGTGAGTTCGACATTGGGACTGGAGACCTGAATGGCAGCGGTTCAACAGACGATCGAGCAGGTGCAGTCGCTCGACGTCGACAAGTACAAGTACGGCTTCGAGACGGATATCCAATCGGATATGGCGCCGAAGGGCCTCGACACCGATATCGTGCGCTTCATCTCCGCCAAGAAGGGCGAGCCGGCGTGGATGCTCGACTGGCGCCTCGACGCTTACGAGCGCTGGCTTGCCATGACCGAGCCGACCTGGGCAAAAGTCGACTTTCCCAAAATCGATTTCCAGGACCTCTATTACTACGCGGCACCCAAAGGCACGCCTGGCCCGACGTCGCTCGACGAGGTCGATCCGGAGATCCTGGCGACCTACGCCAAGCTCGGCATCCCCTTGAAGGAGCAGGAGTTGCTGGCCGGCGTGCGCAAGTCGGGTGAGCCCAGCACGCTCGACGAAGCCGATGGCTACGCGCAGATGGCTGGCAGGGTCGCGGTCGACGCGGTGTTCGACAGCGTCTCGGTCGTCACCACGTTTCGCAAGGAGCTGGCCAAGGCCGGCGTGATCTTCTGCTCGATCTCCGAAGCCCTGAAGGAGCACCCCGAGCTGGTGCGCAAGTACATGGGCTCGGTCGTGCCGAAGTCCGACAACTACTATGCGGCACTGAACTCGGCGGTCTTTTCCGACGGGTCGTTCGTCTACATCCCCGAGGGCGTGCGCTGCCCGATGGAGCTGTCGACGTACTTTCGCATCAACGAGCGCAACACGGGCCAGTTCGAGCGCACGCTGATCATCGCGGAAAAGGGCTCCTACGTGTCCTA